>JBDTIO010000159.1:0-2649 GCA_039936375.1 Caldimonas sp.
CGCTTTTCCGACGCGGCCTCAATCGCATCGACGTGTTCCTTTCCGAACAGCTGCAAAACCAGCTGCGGCTCGCCCAGGCTTCGGTCGACGCGCTCCAGCTCGCCGAGCGACGCGAAATCCTGCAGCAGCACTTGGCGCAGCGCCTGACCGACCAGATGGTTTCGGTGCGCGCGTCGCCGACCATCCGCCGGTTCATCACCGGCACCTGGGCGCAGGTGATTGCCGAAGACATGCTCCGTCATGGCGAGAAGTCGGAGCCGACGATGAGCGACCTGAAGACGGTCGACGATCTGCTGTGGAGTCTGCAAATCCCGGACCATCCGCAGAGTCGCCAGCGCCTGCTGCAGCTCCTTCCCGGATTGCTGCAGCGCCTGCGTACGGGCATGGAACTGGTTGCGCTCGGGGTCACCGAGCAGCAGTCGGTGATGAACGAGCTGATGGTCATTCACACTGAGGCCTTGCGCCCCGGCACACGTGGCAGCGGCGCGCTGACGCCCGAGGAAATCGTGCAGAAGATGCGCGACGAAGTGCTGCCCGAGTCAGCCGCGGCGCGCAGCTTCAGCGATTCGGTGATCGACCTGTCGTCGATGGAGACGGTGCCTGCCGAGCATCTGCCGAGCAGCGGCGACAAGGTCGACGACGACCCGGCACGGCGCATCGAAGCCCTGCGCGCCGGCGACCGTCAGCGCATCTTCCTTCAGGGGCACTGGAGCCGTGCCCAGTTGCTCTGGCGCAGTGACCGCAGCCTGTTCTTTCTTTTCGCCGGCGAATCGCCGTCGCGCACGCACTCGATCACGCGGCGCGCACTGGAAAGGCTGAGCTCCGCTGGGCTGGTTCAGCCGATCGAATCGAAGCCGCTGGTGCAGCGCGCCGTCGATCGCATGATGCGCGAGCTTCCGCTGCGGGCTTGAAGCACTAACACGCGAGTTCGGCTTCGATCTCGCTGGCGACTCGCCGCGGTTGCTCGTGAACGATCCAGTGCGTTGCGCCAGGGACGCGAACCACACGCAGGTCGGGGACGAACTCGCCCAGACCTTCGAGCAGCGACGGCGGCAGGGCCAGGTCATTTTCGGCCCAGATGACTCGCGTCGGCACCTTCACGGTCACGACCTCCGGCGCCAGGCGGAGTGTTGTCACGGTTGAATCGCTGGAAGTCGCCGGTCGAATGGGCGAGGCGCGGTAGTAATTGCAACCACCGCGCAGGCCGGCGTTCCAGACTTCGCGATATTGCTGCCGCACCGTCTCGGTCAGCCAGCCGCCGCCGAGCTGCGAAGGGTCGCTGGCGCCCATGTTGTCGAAGAATGGCCAGAGGCGGGCGAAGTCGTTCTCGGCGAGCAACGACTCCGCATCGGGGCGACAGAGAAAATTCATGTAGGCGCTCGCCGCCTGCTGCTTCGCGTCGTGCTGGAGGTCACGCAGAAAGGTCGCCGGATGCGGCGAATTGATGATCACCAGATGGCGCATCGTCTCTGGCCGCTGCACGGCGAGATTCCAGGCGACTGCACCGCCCCAGTCGTGGGCGACGAGCGCATCGACGCGACCGCCGAGCCCGTCGATCAGCGCGGCGATGTCGGCCACCAGATGCTTGGCGCGATATGACTCGACCTCGGCGGGTGCCGACGATCGCTCGAAGCCGCGCAGGTTGGGCGCGACGCAGCGGTAGCGTGTCCCGAAATGCTCAAGCAACTCGTCCCAAACGAATGCGGCCTCGGGAAAACCATGCAGAAAGAGAAGCACCGGCGCGCCCGTCGACCCGCTGGCGCGGCAGCTCAGGCGAATGCCGCTGCGTAGTTCGATGTCGAAGGTTTCGGGCATGGATGGGTTCGAATTGACGCGCAATCGTCGAGTATTTCACGGCGTACCGAGTCGCACCGGCAAGATGAGCTGGGAGCATTGCTGGGACCGCTCGTCGACGACCCTATTGCTCTCCATCTGCACAGGCGCGTCGTTCGAAGACATCAAGCTCGAGCTGGCCGAGACGACGGGCGCGGGCAAGCCGCAGGCGTTCTTCAAGGTGATCATGAAGGATGCGTTCATCACCAAAGTCAACCAGAGCGCAACCGACGAAGGCAATGTCGCTCAAAAGATCGAGATGGTGTTCAAGGACATCACCATCGAGTACTACCAGCAGGGATTGAGAGAGAAGAACCCCGGAGCGCTGCAGCAGGCCACGAAGTTCCACTGGGACATTCCCGGCGGCAAGGCCAACAACTGATCAGGTTCGGCGCACGGCCGCGCGCAGGAAAACTGCGACATCGGCGATCCCCTGCCCGCGCAGGGCAGAAAACGCAACCAGCGAAACGTCGGATGCATCGGTCGCGTATTGCTCAATGACCCGGGCAGCTTCGGTCAACGCGGCGTCGACCTTCAAACGCGGCAGCTTGTCGGCCTTGGTCAGCAGGACCAGCATCTTGACGCTGCCGTTGCCAATGCGCGGCGCGACGAAGTCGAGCAAGGCGTGATCGGCGACGGTGAGGCCGAGCCGCGCATCGGCGAGCAGAACGATCGTTTCAAGGTTGCGTCGGATCTCCAGATAGTCGGCCATCACCTGTTGCCAACGCTGCTTGGCAGAGCGCTCGACCGCGGCGTAGCCATAGCCCGGGAGGTCCGCAAACAGCGCGTCCGGTGCGTCCTTCGGCCCGACCTCGA
>JBDTIO010000160.1:0-5962 GCA_039936375.1 Caldimonas sp.
ACGAACTCGCCGCGCTCGACCCGCGGCACCACCCGCACGATCGCGTAGTCATACGTGAGCATGGCGGGCCTCGACGGTTTCCGTGACGAAGGCGCGCGGCGCGGCGAGGCGGCGCACGAAGTAGTCGACGTAGGCGGTGCGCGCCGCCGTGTCGGGCAGCCACGCCTCGGGCACGAGGGCGACGATGGCCTCGAGCGCGGCGCGCGGCAGTTTCGCGGCGAGCAAGTCGTCGACCTCGACGAGTCGGCTCGCGGCGGGCAGCA
This sequence comes from Caldimonas sp., assembly GCA_039936375.1. Lineage (GTDB taxonomy): Bacteria > Pseudomonadota > Gammaproteobacteria > Burkholderiales > Burkholderiaceae_C > Schlegelella_A. The sequence continues at coordinate 264 of JBDTIO010000160.1, forward strand.
GCACGTGATCGCGGATCAGCGGAAACGGCCGCGTCGCCGCGGCCACGGCGTCGGCGAGGCCGGCATGGTGGAAGTAGAGCGCGGCGCCGTGGTCGATGAGCCAGAGCCTCTTGTGCCAGACCAGCATGTTGGTGTTGCGCGCCGTACGGTCGAGGTTGGTCACGAAGGCGTCGAACCAGACGATGCGCGAAGCGAGCTCGGCATCGGTGATGTCGGCGAGCGGGTCGAAGGTGAGCGCGCCGGAGAGGTAGTCGAGGCCCAGGTTGGTGCCGCCGCTGGCGCGGATGAGATCCTGGATCTCCGGGTCGGGCTCGGTGCGGGCGAGGTCGATGTCGAGCTCGACGATCACGATCTCGGGCACCGGCAGGCCGAGCGCGCGGCCGATCTCGCCAGCAACCAGCTCGGCGGTGAGCGCCTTGGCACCCTGGCCGGCACCGCGGAACTTGAGGACGTAGAGACCGTCGTCGTCGGCCTCGATCACGGCAGGCAGCGAGCCGCCCTCGCGCAGCGGCGTGACGTATCGGGTGGCGGTCACGGCTCGCACGGTGGCGCGATTCTAGGAGCGACCCGCCTTGAAAATACGCGTGGCGGCACCATCATCTGGGCCTGCGCACACGGCCGTGAATGCGCGCCGTTCTTCCGCCACGAAACGAACAACACGCGATGGACAAGCAAACCCTTTCATTCCAGGCCGAGGTCAAGCAGATCCTGCACCTCGTCACCCACTCGCTCTATTCGAACAAGGAGATCTTTCTCCGCGAGCTGATCTCGAACGCGTCGGACGCCTGCGACAAGCTGCGCTTCGAGGCCACCCTCAAGCCGGAGCTCTACGAAGGCCAGACGAATCTCGAGGTGCGCGTGGGCCTCGATGCCGAAGCGAAGACCATCACCATCACCGACAACGGCATCGGCCTGTCGGCCGACGAAGCGGTGGCCAATCTCGGCACCATCGCCAAGAGCGGCACGCGCGAATTCATGTCGGCGCTCGAAGGCGACCAGAAGAAGGACGCGCAGCTGATCGGCCAGTTCGGCGTCGGGTTCTATTCCGGATTCATCGTCGCCGACAAGATCACCGTCGAGTCGCGCCGCGCCGGCCTGCCGGCCGAAGAGGGCGTGCGCTGGACGTCGGAAGGTGCCGGCGATTTCGAGGTGGAAACGATCACCCGCCCGGCGCGTGGCACGAGCGTGACTCTGCACCTTCGCGACGGCGAGGAAGAATTCCTCTCGAACTGGAAGCTGAAGTCGATCGTCTCGAAATACTCCGATCACATCTCGTTGCCGATCCTGATGCAGAAGGAAGAGTGGGACGCCGAGGCGAAGAAGCAGGTGACGAAGGACGAGTGGTCACCGGTCAACAAGGCCGCCGCGCTTTGGGCTCGTCCGAAAAGCGAGATCACTAAGGAGCAGTACGAGGAGTTCTACAAGCAGATCAGCTACGACACCGAGGCGCCGCTCGCTTATACGCATAACCGCGTCGAAGGCCGCAGCGAATACACGCAGCTGCTCTACATCCCGGCCAAGGCGCCGTTCGACTTGTGGAATCGCGACAAGCGCGGCGGCGTCAAGCTCTACGTCAAGCGCGTCTTCGTCATGGACGACGCCGAAGCGCTGATGCCGGTGTACCTGCGCTTCGTCAAGGGCGTGATCGATTCGAGCGACCTGCCGCTCAACGTGTCGCGTGAATTGCTGCAGGAAAGCCGCGACGTGAAGGCCATTCGCGAAGGCTCGACCAAGCGCGTGCTGTCGATGCTTGAAGGCCTGGCCGATAGCGACGACCCCGCGGAAAAGGCGAAGTACGCCGAGTTCTGGAAAGACTTCGGCGTCGTCCTGAAGGAAGGCATCGGCGAAGACCACGCCAATCGCGACCGGCTGATGAGGCTCTATCGCTTCTCGACCACGCACGACGAGAGTGGCACGCAGAGCGTCTCGCTCGTTGACTACGTCAAGCGCATGAAGGAAGGCCAGGACGTGATCTATTATGTCACCGCCGACACCCTGGCCACGGCGAAGAACAGCCCGCAGCTCGAGATCTTCCGCAAGAAAGGCATCGAGGTCGTGCTGCTGACCGATCGCGTCGACGAGTGGCTGCTCTCGCACTTCTACGAGTTCGACGGCCACTCGCTGCAGAGCGTGGCCAAGGGCTCGGTCGACCTCGGCAAGCTCGAGGACGAAACCGAGAAGAAGCAGGCCGAGGAAGTGGCGACGGCTTTCAAGCCGACGCTCGATCGCCTGAAGGAAGCGCTCAAGGATCGCGCCAAAGACGTGCGCGTGACGACGCGCCTGGTCGACTCTCCTGCCTGTCTGGTGGCCGAAGAAGGCGACATGAGCGGGCACCTGGCGCGGCTCCTGAAGCAGGCCGGGCAGGGCGCGCCGAAGGCCGAGCCGATTCTCGAGATCAACCCCGAGCACGCGCTCGTGAAGAAGCTCGAGACCAGCCCGCACTTCGACGACCTGGCCAATATCCTGTTCGACCAGGCCCTGCTCGCCGAAGGCGGCCAGCTCGAAGACCCGGCCTCTTACGTGAAGCGCGTCAATGCGTTGCTGATGGCCTGATCTTCCCCGGGCCACTCAGCCCGGGCCGCACGTGTCGACTGGCTACTGCAGGCCGCCGCCGAGCGGCGGCTCGGCCATCGCTTCGAGCTGCTCGCGCAGGCGCGCGCACTGCTCGGCCCAGTACGACGGGCTCGCGAACCACGGGAAGGCGATCGGAAACGACGGGTCTTCCCAGCGCTTCGCGATCCAGGCGCTGTGATGCAGCATGCGCAAGGTGCGCAGCGGCTCGACGAGGCGGAGCTCGCGCCAGTCGAAATCCATGAACGATTCGTAGCCTTCGAGCACGTCGAGAAGCTGACGCATCATGGCCTGGCGATCGCCCGACAGCAGCATCCACAGGTCTTGCACGGCCGGGCCGTTGACGGCGTCGTCGAGGTCGACGAAGTGCGGGCCGTGCGCCGTCCACAACACGTTGCCGAGGTGGCAGTCGCCATGCAGGCGCAGCTGTTTGAGCGGCGATTGATCGAAGGCGGCGCGGCAGACGGCTAGCGCGGTTTCTACGAGCTCGCGCCAGATGGCAGCCATGTCGGGCGTGATGCTGTCGTGCGCGAGCAGCCAGTCGCGGCTCGCGTCGCCGTAAGTCGGCACGTCGAGCGTCAGGCGCTTTTCGAACCGGGACCGGGCGCCGACCGCGTGCATGCGGCCAATGTAGCGGCCGAGCCAGCGCAGCACCTCGGGATCGTCGAGCTCGGGGGCGCGGCCGGCGAAGCGGTCGCAGGCGCCGAAGCGATAGGCGTGCTCGCCGATCGTGATGGTGGCGAGCGTCGCACCGACCTCGACGATAGCCGCGGCGTGCGGCGACTGCGGGTCGCGCACCATCGGCAATTGCGCCGCGACCGGAATCTCCGCCGCCGCGAGCTCGCCGGCGAAGGCGTGCTCCTCGAGGATCTGCGCGTCGCTCCAGCGCTCGGGCCGATAGAACTTGGCGACGACGACGCGGCCGTCTTCGAGGAACACCTGGAAGACGCGGTTCTCGTACGAGTTGAGCTGCAGGATGCGGCCGTCGCCGCGCAAGCCGACGCCGTCGAGCGCGTCGAGCACCGCGGCGGGGGTGAGCTCGGCGTAGGGCGCCGGGCCTGCGGCGGACGGATCGCTCGGGAAGGTCATCGGCGAGCGCCGTTGCCGGCGCGCTGGCCTAGTAGCGGTGCGAACGCGATCCGGCGGCCGCCGCGGTATCGACGACGACGCCGGCAATGTCTTCGCTCGACAAGCCGCGCGGCGCCTCCGAGGCAGTACTGTCGCTGCGGTTCCCGGGTCCGAACCCCGGACGCAGCTGCGTCACGGCGGCGAGCGAGCTCGGCTGCAACGGGCTGAACTCGCTGCTGCCGAAACCGTCGGCGCGGCTGTCGGGTGCGAAGAACGAGTCCTGGAACAACGACGAATCCTGCCAAAGCGCGCTGCGCTGCGCGCGTCGGCTGGCGACGGTGCTGGCCAGCGAGTCTCGCGCTTCGTCGAGGCCGCTCGAAGGGGCCGGCTGCGGCCCGCGCGAGGCGGCGGCGCTCGGAACGAGCAACTGCAGTTCGGCCGGGGAGGGCAGGTTGTCGACCGGGCAACGCAGGTAGCGCACGCGGCAGGCGCCAAGCACCGATTGCTTGATCTGCAGGACGCGACGCGAGTTGCCGCGGTCGGTGTCGAGGTCGATCGCCGCGAGCACCCGGCCGTTGGCGCTGCAGACGGCGAAGGTGACGTTGATCGCGCCGAGCAGGTCGTACCAGAAGCGCACCTCGCCCGGATCGCTCGGCTGGCAAAAGCGAACCAGCGGCAGCTTCGAGAGAACGATGTGGTGCGGCAGCGCGTCGCGCATCAGCTTGTAGACACGGCGCTCGTCGGTGGAGAACACGGGCCGCGCCGACAAGGCCCATTCCGTTGGCAGCGGCTCGACCCCCGGGGCTCGGGTGGCCATCCAGATCCAGCGGAGCAGGGCGACCGCGAGCAGCGACAGTGCCATACCTGCTGCGATCCACGGAAGCGTTTGCATGTCGAGGCGCCTACTTCTCAGACAAGGAGCCGCCCGGACACGGCCCGGCAGGCGAAGCGGTGCATGTTAACGGCGGCCGGCCGGCTCATCCATCCCCATTTTCGGTTTCGTCCGACCGCTTGAGCAGGTTGTCGGCCCGGTGCGTGCGGTGCTTCAGCCGGTAGTCGAATTCGGCGAGCCGCTCGCCGACCAGCTCGTCCAGATGCGAAGCGAACGTTTCCTTCGGAAGCGACAGCCACGCCTCGCTCTCGGAGCCGTCACGCTCGACCGCGGCGCCGGCATTGCGGGCGATCTTCAGCATCGCCACGTTTTCGCTGAGCGCGTGGATGAACATCGTCCGGACGCCACGATTGCGGGCGTGCAGCATGGCGTGCTCGAAGAGCCGGCGGCCGAAGCCGCGTCGGCGCGCCTTGGGCAGCACCGAGACACCAAACTCCGCGGCCGCGTCGCGGCCCCGTGCGACGCTCGCAGGGCGATAGGCGAGGTGCGCCATCGCGATGAGCTCGAGACGTCGGTTGAAGATGCCGAACATCTCGTCGTGCTCGAAATCGAGCGTATCGACGTAGCGGGCGATGTGAGCGTCGTTCGCGGCGTAGCCGAAGCGCAGGTAGCGGGAACGCTCGTCGAGCGCCGTCAGGTGGGCAAGGATCCGCTCCCGATGGCGCGGTGCCAGCGAGCGGATCGGCACCCAGTCACGCTGAGTGGGTGCTGCCGTGCGCGTGCCGTTCGGCGCCGCCGGCGTAACGGCCGTGATCACCGCTACCGTCTCTTCAGTCGATCCTTCGGCGGCGGCAATGCCATCGATCAGGTCCATAAGTATCCCCAGGGTTTACCCCAGTGTAGAGACTTTGTCTAGAGGCTGCGCTCCAGCGCGCCTCCAGCGTCGCGACGCCCGGAGAGTCACTGCTATACTCACAGGCTTTTCGTTTGTCGCCCCGGCGGAAAGTGCGCCTTGGCGCAGGGATGAAGCGATCCTCGAGTGAGCGCCTGCCACCCAGAAGCAGGTCCGATCGTCGAAGCCAGTCCTGAACGGGCAATTACAGCGAGCTTCCATGAAAACCTTCAGCGCCAAACCCGCCGAAGTGACGCATGAGTGGTTTGTGATCGACGCGACCGACAAGGTCTTGGGCAGGGTGGCCAGTGAAGTCGCCCTACGCCTGCGCGGCAA
>JBDTIO010000161.1:0-5936 GCA_039936375.1 Caldimonas sp.
GCGGTCCGGGCACAAGGATCTGGCCATGCCCCACACGGCTTGGGCGACGACGGCGACCGCGACCACCTTCAAACCATGGACGGCACCGGAGTCTGCCAAGGCACCATTCCTCGCGATTCCGTAGGCAAAGACGATGAGCAGCGCCGCCGAGGGCAGCGTGAATCCGACCCACGCGGCAAGCGAGCCGAGCCAGCCGGCGCGAGCCAGCCCGACCGCCATCCCGACCTGGCTGCTCGCCGGGCCGGGCAGAAACTGACACAGGGCGACCAGGTCGGAGAAGGCGCGGTCGTCGAGCCAGCGTCGGCGTTCGACGAACTCGGCGCGGAAATAGCCCAGGTGGGCGATCGGGCCGCCGAACGACGTCACACCGAGTCGCAGGAAGACCGCAAGAACCGTCCATGGCGATGAGACGGCACGATCGATTGCCATCTCTGGGCTGTTGGAGGACGAAGGCATTCGGTGAGCGGGCAGCAACGCCGAATGATATGAACGAGCCGAGATTGAACGTCGTTTGCAGCGTGCGACAACGAAGAATTAGACGCTGCACTCGACCTGATCAGACAGGGAACCGTAGTCGTGCGTGTATTCACCTGACTCGAACTGGCCGATGCGCTGCGTCCAGCACTTGCCGGGCCACAGATAGTCGACTCGAAGCTCGCCAGGACGGTAGACGGCGCTGTACACGGTCGGTGACTTCAGGTTGCGGGAATAGAGCGGCTGCACGAGGAACCTTGCGGTCAGGTTCCCGAGAGTCGTCCCAGGATCCTCGAGTGCGCGTAGCGCAGCCTGCTGCCGCTCGATGGTCCCCGCCGCAGTTGCCGACCCGATCGGCGCGTTGATTTCTTGATGGTTCGTACACACTCGAACTTGCGATGCCGTCGGGACGCGGTCAGGGCCGAGGAACATCGTCGCGTAGGCTCCTGACTTGTCGAGCAGCGTCACGTTCTGCGAGAGTGCAACCGGAATGCGGCGAAGAGCCTCGACGCCTTCGGCCACATGCTTGCAGGTCTCGAGCACATAGCGCAGGATCAGAATGATCGAAAAGCCAAGCCCCTGAGCCTGGCTGCCGCCGAAGGTTGCGCTTGCAACGAGACCGTCGGCATTCATTCCGTCCAGGCAACCACCCCACGGCCTTTGAGCCTTGGAGATCACCTCCCGGCCGAACCACGACGTCGACTCGAAGTGGTCAGAGACGATCTCGATCGGAAAGTCGTAGTTGCGGACCAGAGCCGGACCGTCACTCCCGAGCCAGACCGCTTGCGTGCAACCGAACAGCAAGGGTGGCGGCCGATAGTGGCTGAGCATCTGCCGCGCCCGTTCATCGTCGCCGACCAGGGCACAAACGTGGTCGTAAGAGCTCAATAGCTCCGGCATGTGCCGGCGCAAGGCAGCTCTGCACTCATCCGCTGTTGCCGGCGGATCTCGACCCTCCCCGAGGTACCAATGCAGGGCCTCGTCGCGACCGGCATTGAAACGCGTCAACCAGGCCACTCCTGGCCGGTCTTCGCGGAGTGCGACAAAGCGCTTCTGCATAACATCGATCCTACTCAAGGCCGAGCAGCGAGACGGCGCTCGAACAGTCGAAACTACAGCCCTGTGGGGAACGTTCGGCCAGGACACAGGCGAAATCCGCCTGCTAGCATCTGTCGATGACCCGTGCCGTCGTCATCGCCACCCGTGAAAGTCGCCTGGCGCTCTGGCAGGCCGAGCACGTTCGTGCCTTGCTCGAGCGACGATTCGGCGACTCCGTGTCGTTGCTCGCGATGACGACGCGGGGCGACCAGATTCTCGACCGCGCACTGTCGAAGGTTGGCGGCAAGGGCCTCTTCGTCAAGGAGCTCGAGACGGCGCTCGAAGATCGCCGCGCCGATCTCGCCGTTCATTCCCTGAAAGACGTGCCGATGGATCTGCCCGACGGCTTCACTCTGGCCGCCGTGCTCGCGCGCGAAGATCCGCGCGACGCGTTCGTCTCGACCCGGTTCGCATCGCTCGCCGATTTGCCACCGGGCGCTGTCGTCGGCACGTCGAGCCTGCGCCGCGTCGTCCAGTTGCTGGCCTTGCGCCCCGACCTGCGCATCGAATCGCTGCGCGGCAACCTCGACACGCGCCTGCGCAAGCTCGACGAAGGCCACTACGACGCCATCGTGCTCGCGGCGGCCGGCTTGATGCGGCTCGGCCTGGCCGAGCGCATTCGCCAGCGCTTCGAGCCCACGGAGATGCTGCCCTGCGCCGGCCAGGGCGCGCTCGGCATCGAGACGCGCATCGATTCGAGCGCCCTGAATCAGCGGCTCGGCGGCCTCACCGATCGTGCGACGCATCTCGCCGTCGCTGCCGAGCGGGCGGTGTCGCGGCGTCTCGGTGGCAATTGCAGCATGCCGCTGGCGGCGCACGCGAGCTGGCAACGGCAGACGCTGGAGTTGCGGGCCCTGGTCGGCCATCCGGAGCGCAACGACGCACCGCTTTTGCGCGCCGCCGGCGAAGGCGATATCGAGAACGAAGCGGCCGCCGTTGCGCTCGGCACGCGTGTCGCTGACATCTTGCGTGGGCACGGCGCGGCGAGCTATCTCGGCGCCGCCGTCGCGGCGGTCGCGGCACCGGGCCCGACGTGAGCGAGGCGCGCCGGCCGCGCGTCATCGTCACGCGTCCGGCGGCGCAGGCCAGTGCGGCGGTGCGGCAGCTCCAGGCACGAGGAGTCGACGCGCTGGCCTTGCCGCTCATCGAGATCGCCGCCCTCGACGACGAGACCGCGCTCGGCGAGGCGTGGCGCTCCTTGCCGACACGCCGGCTGGTCGTCTTCGTCAGCGTCAATGCGGTGCTTCATTTTTTCGCAGCGCAACCGGGCGCGACCGGCTGGCCGCTCGACCTGCTCGCTGCCGCACCGGGCCCCGGCACTGCCGCCGCCTTGCACGCTGCCGGGATCGACCCGGAGGCCGTGATCGAGCCGGCGGCCGACGCCGCGCCGCTCGATTCGGAAGCCCTCTGGCAACGCTTGCACGACAGCGACTGGCGCGGCGCCAGCGTCCTCGTCGTCCGCGGCGACGGCGGCCGCGACTGGCTGGCGCAGCAGCTCGCCGGCGCCGGTGCGGTGGTCGACGCGGTGACGGCTTACCTCCGGCGCGCGCCCCGGTTCGACGCGGCGGCGCGTTCCCTGCTCGCGGCCGCGACGCTGCTGCCACACGACTACGTCTGGCTGTTCAGCAGCTCGGAAGCGATCGGCCATCTGGAGATGGCGGCTAAGGGCGAGCGCTGGGCCGACTCGATCGCCATCGCCACCCATCCGCGCATCGCGGCGCGGGCGCGGCAGGCCGGCTTCGGCATCGTGCACGAGGTTCGGGCCGATCTCGAAGGCGTGGTGGCCTGCATACAATCGATGCGACCGTGAACGACGATCTCTCGCCCGCTGCCGAGGTGCCCGCCGTCGCCCTCGCGACCGCCCGGGTCCCTCCACCGCCGCGGCCGCTCTCGTGGCGCTGGCAGGCGATGGCGACGCTCCTCGTCGCGCTGGTCGCCGTGCTGGCGCTGGTATTCGCCTGGCGCGCCGATCAACGCGTGCGCAGCACCGAGCGCGAGCTCGTCAAGCGACAGCAGGACAGCGCCGATCGGGTGGCCGAAGCCACCCTGCTCGCCAGGCAGGCCCAGGACTCGATGCGCGAAGCCACGGCCAAGGTGGCGCTGCTCGAAGCGCGCCTCAACGAGATCGCGGTGCAGCGCGATCAGCTCGAGGACCTGATCCAGTCGGTGGCACGCTCGCGCGACGAGAACCTCGTCGTCGACATCGAGTCGGCGATGCGCGCGGCGATGCAGCAGTCGGCCCTGACCGGCAGCGCCGAGCCGCTGGTGGCGGCCCTGAAGCAAAGCGACGATCGCCTGGCCCGAGCCAACCAGCTTCGCCTCGAGCCGGTGCGTCGCGCGATCGCGCGTGACCTCGTCCGCGTCAAGGCCGCCAGCGTCGCCGACGTGGCCTCGCTGTCGATCAAGGTCGACGAGGTCGTGCGCATGATCGACGAGTTGCCGCTGCTTGCCGCCGCGGAGCCGCGCCGCGATTTTTCCGGCGACGTTGGCAAGCGCGCCAGGCCGTTCGCCGCGGCCGCGCCGGCGGCCTCGGCATCGGCCTCGGCATCGCCCGCCGACGGCATCGACGAATGGATCGCGCGCGGCTGGGATCGTGCCGGACGCTTCTTCGCCGACAACGTCTGGACGGAGATGCGCTCGCTCGTTCGCATCACCCGCATCGACCAGCCCGAGGCCATGCTGGTCGCGCCCGACCAGGCTTTCTTCCTGCGCGAAAACCTGAAGCTGCGTCTGCTGAATGCGCGGCTGGCGCTGCTCGCGCGTCAGTTCGAGGCGGCGCAGAGCGACCTGAAGTGGTCGGAAAGCGCGATCGAGAGGTACTTCGATCGCAGCTCGAAGCGGACGCAGATCGCCGTCGATCTGCTGCGCCAGGTCAGCCAGCAATCGCATCAGGCAGGCGTGATTCGTCCCGACGACACCCTGGCCGCGCTCGCCACCGCGAGCGCGGCGCGCTAGCCGAGCGCGCTCGCGGGGCCCCGACGCCGATGCGCCTGACGATCTGGTTCGTGCTGCTGTTCGGCGTCGCCGTCGTCGCCGCGTCCACGCTCGGCACCAACGATGGACTGGCGTCGGTCTACTGGGGCACGTGGCGGCTCGACGTGTCGCTGAATCTGTTCCTGCTCGTCCTGATCGGCACGTGCTTTCTCATCGTTGGCGTGATCCAGGGCGTGAGCTCGCTGGTCGGCCTGCCTCGTCGCGCGCGCGAGTGGCGAACGGCCCGGCGCGACCGGACCGGCCAGGCTGCCTTGCGCGACGCCCTGGCCCAGTATTTCGGCGGCCGATATACGCGGGCTCAGAAGTCGGCCGAACGCGCCTTGGCGATCCAGGCCGAGACGCCGGAGCTGGCACAGGACAACGAGTTCACCGTGCTCGGCCACCTGCTGGCGGCGGGCAGCGCACACCGGCTGCAGAACCGCGCCGTGCGCGATGAGCAGTTGCGGCAGGCGTTGCACACCGCGGCGCGCAGCCCCTCGGCGCGTTCGGCCGAAGAGGGTGCCCGCCTGCTCGCCGCCGAGTGGGCGCTCGACGATCGCGATGCGCCGCGCGCGGCGCAGCTGCTCGGCGAGCTGCCGGTCGGGGTGGCTCGCCGGACTCATGCGCTTCGTCTCAAGCTGCAGTCGGCGCGGCTGGCCCGGCAACCGCACGAGGCGCTGAAGACGGCTCGCCTGCTGGTCAAGCACCAGGGCTTTTCACGCGTCGCCGCCGACGGGCTGCTGCGCTCGCTGGCGTTCGAGTCGCTCGACACCGTGCACGATCTCGATCAGTTGCATCGGCTCTGGAACGCCTACGAACCGGCCGAGCGGCGCGACCCTTTCATCGTTGCCCGCGCCGCCGGCCGGGTGGCCCGGTTCGGCGGCGCTGAAGAAGCCCGATCCTGGCTGCGGCCACTCTGGGACCGGATCAGCGATCTCGGCAGCGAAGAGCGCGCGGCGATTGCCCAGGCGCTGGCCGAGGCGGTGTCGGGCATCGGCGTCGAGTGGCTGCCGCGCCTCGAGTCGGCGTCGCGGGCCTGGCCGCGCGATGGCGCCATCGCTTATGCGGCGGGCCGGGCACTGGCCGATCGCGGCCTGTGGGGCAAGGCCCGACTGCTGCTCGAGCAGGCGGGAGACGATCCCACGCTGGCTCAGGGATCGCGCCGAAAAGCCTGGATCGCGCTCGCCGAGCTGGCCACGCGCGAAGGCGATTCGGCTCGCGCCGCGCACTGTTTCGAGACCGCCGCACGCCTCGTCTGACGAGGGGCCGCTGCTATACTTTCGGGTCAGTGCGGCTGTAGCTCAGTTGGATAGAGTACTTGGCTACGAACCAAGGGGTCGTGGGTTCGAATCCTGCCAGCCGCACCATGAGAATTCGAGAGGGTTGGCACG
>JBDTIO010000162.1:0-7636 GCA_039936375.1 Caldimonas sp.
CGGTTCGTCGAAGAAAAGCGGCGAGCTCTCGATGGAAGAGCTCATCGATCTCGAGCAGCAAGCCGAATTCTTCGTCGTCCTCGGCCAGGAAGAAGCGGCGATCGCGCTGCTCGACGGCTACATGCGCGGCGACGGCGGCAAGAGCCCGCTGCCGTATCTGCAATTGCTCGAGCTGCATCAACGACGCGGCGATCATGGCGCCTACGAGAATGTTCGCGAGGCGTTCAACGCGCGCTTCCAGGCCTTCGCCCCCGAGTGGAGCGACGACGTCCATTTCGGCCGTGAGCTCGACGAATACCCGCAGACAATCGCTCGCCTGCAGTCGCTGTGGCCGACACCGCTTTCGGCGATGCAGGCGCTCGACAGCCTGCTCTTTCGTCGCCACGCGTCGGACGACACCTTCGATTTCCCGGCCTATCGCGAGCTGCTGTTTCTCTACTCGATCGCACGTGAGCTGTCGGGGCATGTCGAGACTGATTTCGGCTCCATCGACGTGCTGCTGCCACTCGAAGAGTCGCCGATCGATCTCACGCCGACGGCGCCCGACGGCGGCAGCTTCGCCGTCGATCTCGATGTCTCGAGCTGGCCCGAGGAGTCGGCGAACAAGCCCATCATTCTTCGCTCGGCCGGTCGCCGCGGCGCTGGCTGAGCCGCAGCGCCGGCGGCCTCAGAGGCTGGCCAGCCGTTCCAGCGCGACCGTCAGCGTCTCGTCCTTCTTGGCGAAACAGAAGCGGGCGATGTGCTGCTCGAAGCCGTCGACGTAGAAGGCCGATAGCGGAATGGCGGCGACACCGATCTCGGTCGTCAACCAGCGGCAGAAGTCGGCCTCCGGCCGGTCGCTCACCTGGGAATAGTCGACGCACTGGAAGTACGTTCCTTCGCAGGGCAAAACGCGCAGGCGCGTGCGCTCGAGGCCGGCACGGAACAGATCGCGCTTGGCGCGATAGAAAGCGGGCAGGACGAGGTGGTGCGTCGGGTCCGCCATGAAGCTCGCCAGCCCGTGCTGCATCGGCGTGTTGACGGTGAAGACGTTGAACTGGTGGACCTTGCGGAACTCGGCGCTGAGCGAGGCCGGCGCCGCCGCATAGCCGACCTTCCAGCCGGTGACGTGGTACGTCTTGCCGAAGCTCGAAACCACCACGCTGCGCGCTGCCAGCTCGGGGAAGCGGGCGACGCTCTGGTGCTCGCCGGCATAGACCATGTGCTCGTAGACCTCGTCGCTGATGACGACGATGTCGGTGCCCCGCAGTAGCTCGGCCAGCCTTTGCAGGTCGGCATGCGACCAGACGGTGCCGCTCGGGTTGTGCGGCGAGTTGACGACGACGGCGCGGGTACGCGGCGTCATCGCCGAGGCGATGGCGTCGAAATCGGGCCTGAACGTGCCGGGCCTGAGCGGCACGTGCACCGGCGTCGCGCCGGCCAGACGAATGTTCGGGTCGTAGCTGTCGTAGCAAGGGTCGAGCACGATCACCTCCTCGCCCTGGCGCACCAGGGCGAGGATAGCGGTGAGGATCGCCTGGGTCGCACCGGCGGTGATCGTGATTTCCTCGGCGGCGTCGTAGCGATGACCGTGGAGCGCTTCGATCTTCTCGGCCACACGCTCGCGCAGGACCTGCACGCCGGCCATCGGCGGATACTGGTTGAGGCCGCTGCGCATTGCCGAATCGACGGCATCGACGAGCTTCAGGTCGCAGTTGAAATCCGGAAACCCCTGGCCGAGATTGACGGCGCCGTGCTGTTGCGCCAGCGCCGACATGACGGTGAAGATGGTGGTGCCGACGTCGGGCAGGCGCGACTCGATCTTGGGTGTGAGCGGACTCGCGACGCTGTCCTTCGAAGGGCGTGCGACGGCGCTCATAGCTGGTAGTCCTGGGCGTCTCCGGCCATCGCTTTTTCCACGAGTGCGCGCGAGAGCCGGTCCGACAGCGTCTCGACGAAGGCGTAGACGAAGTTGCGCAAGTAGGCACCCCGCTTGAAGGCGATGCGCGCGACGTTGACGCCGAACAGGTGGCCCACCGGTCGGGCCACGAGCTCCGAGCCGAGCGCTTCTTCGCGCATCGCGACCTCGGCGACGATGCCGACGCCCAGGCCGAGCTTGACGTAGGTCTTGATCACATCGGCGTCGATCGCCTCGAGCACGATGTTCGGCTTCAACTGGCGCGCCGCGAAGGCCTGGTCGACCCGCTTCCTGCCGGAGAACGACGGGTGATAGGAGATGAGCGGCAGCGGCGCCAGGTCGTCGATCGAGATGCGGTCGACCTGCGTCAGCGGGTGCCCGGCGGGCAGCACCAGCACGTGCTGCCACTCGTAGCAAGGCACGGTGACGAGGTCGGCGAAGTTTTGCAGCGATTCGGTGGCAAGGCCGAAATCGCCGACCTCGTCGCGAACCATCTGCGCCACCTGCTCGGGCGTGCCCTGATGCAGGCTGATGGTCACCTTGGGGAAGCGCTTTCGCATCTGCGCGATTGGCCCGGGCAGGAAATAGCGGGCCTGGCTGTGCGTCGTCGCGATCGACAGCGTGCCGGCGTCCTGCTTCGAGAACTCGTCGCCGATGCGCTTCAGGTTGCCGACCTCGCGCATGATCACCTCGATCGACTTCAGTACCTCGCGGCCCGGCTCGGTGATGCGGCGCAGGCGCTTGCCGTGGCGCGCGAAGATGTCGACCCCGAGCTCGCCCTCGAGCTCGAGGATGGCCTTCGAGACGCCCGGTTGCGACGTGAACAGCGCCTTGGCCGTCTCGGTGAGGTTGAGGTCGCGGCGGACCGCTTCCTGGACGAACCTGAACTGATGAAGGTTCATGACTGGTTCAGCGGACTACGCCGATGAGGAAGCGGCGGATTATTCACCGAAGGCGGCCAGCGCGAGGGCGGCGGCGATTGCGTCGATGACAGCGGCGTTTTCGCCGATTGCCGGATGTAGCCGGATGTCGAGCCCGGCGTGGGCGGCCCGCGAGCGCGCGATCAGCGGCGGCAAGTCGCTTCGCAGATGGCCGCCGGTGCCGAGGAACAGCGGCACGATGTCGACGCGGGTCGAGCCTTCTGAGGCCAGCGCCGCCAGCGCCGTCTCGAGATCGGGCGCCATCAGCTCGAGGAACGCGAGCTCGACGCGCAAACCCGGCGCTGCGGCGCGCAGCTTCGTCGCGATCGCGATGAACGGCTCGGCCCAGCGGGCATCGCGCGCGCCGTGTGCAAACAGGACGATCGCCTGGAGCCCGCGTGGCCGCCCGGAGGGTAGCGGCGCTACTCCGTGAGGATGTGAACGAAGCGAGGGTAGCGGCGCCGTCATTTCATCGGTATCGCACGAGCCAGCTGAATGCCGCCAGCGACAGGCCGAGATACAGCGCTCCCGGTGCGGCGGCGACGATCCATGGCGTCCAGTTGCCGAGCAGGCCGAGGTGGCGAAAGACGTTGTTCAGGAGAACGAAGCTGACGCCGAGCATGATGCCGACGAAGACCTTGATGCTGAGGCCGCCGGAGCGGGCGCTGAGGTAGGCGAATGGCAGCGCCAGGCCGATCATGACCAGGCAGGCGAACGGATAGAGCGCGCGCTTCCAGAACTGGATCTTCTGCAGTTGCGCCGCCTGCTCGTTGTCGGAGAGGTGTCCGATATAGCGCCAGAGCTCGAGCGTCGACATCGTCGTCACGGGCAGCACCGCGGCGGCCACGACTTTCGGCGACAAGGTGCTGGGCCAAGCGAGGGTGTCCAGCTTTTCCTGCCTGACGGTCGAGCCCGTGCCGGCCTCGATCCACCGGGTCACGACGACATCGCTCAGGGTCCAGACGCCGTCCTTTGCCACATGCGCGCCGGCGGCAGCGGTACGCGACAGCAGTCGTCCGTCCGGATCGAACTCGAAGATGCGCACGTTGTGCAGCGTCGAGCCGCCCTCGGCCGAGCCGACGTTGATCGAATAGCTGCGCTCGCCCTGTTCGGTCTTGGCATGCTCCTTGATCCAGGCACCGGCCCGATCGAGTTTCAGGCCGCCGCTGAAGCCGGCGCGCAACTGGCTCCCCAGGCGCTCGGTGATCGGTGCGAGGTAGTCGCCGCAGACGAAGGTGACGAGCCCGAAGACCAGCGCCAGGCTCGTTAGCAGCCAGAGGGCGCGGCCGGGGCCGAGGCCGCCGGTGCGCAGTACCGTGTACTGCGAAGACTGGGCCAGTCTTGCCAGGGCATAGATGGTGCCGATGAGAACGGCGATCGGCATGAGCTCGTAGAAATGGCCTGGCGCCAGCAGCAGCGAGTACACGGCAGCGTGAAGTGCCGTGTAGCCATGCTGGCCGATCCCGCTCAGTTCGTCGACGAAGTCGATGAAGAAGAAGAGCGCGAGAAACGCGGCGGCGACAAAGGCGACGGCGGAAACGATGTCGGCGTAGAGGAGACGGCGAACCGTCCTCATGCGGCGTCCGGCGCGGCGACGACGCGCCGCCGGGTGCGGCGTCGGGCCATGACGCCACGATTGGTGCCGTGCTCGCGCCACCAGAGCAGGAGCAGGCCCAGCGCGAAGGCGCTGCCGTGCGTGATCAGGAGCGCGGCAGCGACGCTGGTGCGCCCGGACGCGACCCATGACTGCGAGAGATTGATGAAGTTGTAGTACGCGAAGAAGCCGAGCAACGCGAAAAGCAGGTTCCAGTTGCTCGCGTGCCGCGGGTTCGAGGCCGACATGCCGACGCCGAGGAGCATGACGTTGGCACCGGCCAGGACCAGGCCGAGACGCCAGACGAGCTCGCCGAGGTTGGCGGGAGTCGGGTCGCGAACGAGCTCACCGGTCGAGCGGGTTCGCGGTGTCGCTCCGGCCGCGGCGGCGGCGACCCGGTCGCCGGCCTGCGATCGATAGGTGTCGAACCGGGACAGCGTCTTCGCCCCGTTTTGCGCGTTCTGCTCGTTGCGTTGGCCGTGATCAAGGACGATGAAGCGGCCGTCGCTGTCGCTCTCGATGCGGCCGCTCTTGGCCGTCGTCACCGATTCGACGCCGCCCTTGGTGACGACGATGAGGACGTTATGGCCGGTCGCCGGGTCGCTGGCACTGCCCTCGAAGAAGAAGGTGCGCTGGCCGTCGCCCGAGGTCTGGAACTGGCCGGGCGCGATACGCGACAGATCGGAGCGCCGGTCGTACTCGTCCTTGAGCTCGGCGCTGCGCCGGTTCTGCCACGGCCAGGCGAAGAGGGCGAGGAGGGCGATCACCAGCAGCACCGGCAAGCTCGTACGCACGACCGGTCGAAGGAAGCGCTTGAGCGAAACGCCGCTGGCGAACCAGATGGTCATCTCGCTGCCACGGTACATGCGCGACAGGGTGGCGACGATGGCGATGAAGAGCGACAGCCCCAGCATCGTCGGCAGGTGGCCGAGACCGATGTAGGCAAGCAGAAGAACGACGTCCTGCGGCGAGACGCTGCCGAGCGCTGCCTGGCCGAGGGTGCGGATGAACATGATCGTCAGCACGATCGTCACGATGACGACCAGCGTGCCGCCGAAGTTGCGCGCCAGCTCTCGACGCAATGTGGAATCGAATAACATCTTCTGCTCGCTCTCAGGAAGCGCCGGGCCGCCCCCAAGTTTCCTTGACCCCCGCGGGGGGCGGACGCCGCCAAGCGGCGCCCTGGGGCCCTCAATGGCTAGGGAATTATGGACTTCGGTCACCGCATCACTGCTGCTGCAGACCTCGCTGGCGTCGAGGTCGACGGCCTCATCCTGATCGTCGCCGGCGAGGCGATCGATCCCGGGCTCGGCGCTCCGCTCGCCGCCCTGATCGGCGACGCCGTCGCACATGGCGACCTCGTTCTGAAGAAGGGCAAGTCGCTCTACGTTCATCGGCCGGCCGGCGTAACCGCACGGCGGGTTGTCGTGGCGGTCGCGGCCAATACGTCGGCGAAGGCGTTCAAGTCGGCGGTCGCCCACGCGCTGGGCTTGCTCAAGTCGGGCGGCGCAACTTCCCTGGCGATCGCCTGGGCGAGTGCCGGCGAGTGGACCGACGCGCACGCCGAAGCCGCCGTCACGGCGCTGGCCGACGCAACGTATCTGTATCGTCACAGCAAGCCGAGCGCCGCCGCGGCGTGGGCACCGAAGTCGCTGACCTTGCTTTGCCGCAAAGCCGACACCAAGACGGTGCAGGCGGGCCTCAAGCGCGGCGCCGCCGTCGCCGAGGGCGTGACGCTGGCGCGCGAGTTCGGCAACCGGCCGGGCAACCAATGCACGCCGACCTGGCTCGGCCAGCAGGCGAAGAAGATCGGCAAGGCGTTCGGTCTCGACGTCGACGTGCTCGATCGCAAGGCGATCGACAAGCTCGGCATGGGCTCGTTCCTGGCCGTGGCCCAAGGCTCGCAAGAGCCGCCGAGATTCATCGTCGCCCGCTACGACGGCGCGGCCAAGTCGGTGCCGCCGGTGGTGCTGGTCGGCAAGGGCATCACCTTCGATACCGGCGGTATCTCGCTCAAGCCGGGCGCCGAGATGGACGAAATGAAGTTCGACATGTGCGGCGCGGCGAGTGTGCTCGGCACGCTGCACGCGATCGCGACGCTGAAGCCGAAGCTCAATCTCGTCGTCCTCGTGCCGACCTGCGACAACATGCCGAGCGGCAGCGCCGTCAAGCCGGGCGACGTCGTCACCAGCATGTCGGGGCAGACGATCGAGATCCTCAACACCGACGCCGAAGGCCGGCTCATCCTGTGCGATGCGCTCACCTACGCGGAACGATTCAAGCCGGCGGTGGTTGTCGACGTCGCGACCCTGACCGGCGCCTGCGTGATCGCCCTCGGCCACCACAACTCGGGTCTCTTCACCGCCGACGACGGCATCGCCGCGCAAATGGCCGCGGCGAGCCGGGCCGCTCTCGATCCGTGCTGGAGGATGCCGCTCGACGACGAATACGACGAAGCCTTGAAAAGCAATTTCGCCGACATGGGCAACGTCGGCGGACGGCCCGGAGGCGCCATCACGGCCGCCATGTTCCTGCGCCGCTACACCGGCAAGTACCCGTGGGCGCATCTCGACATCGCCGGCACGGCCTGGAAGTCGGGCGCCGCCAAGGGCGCGACAGGCAGGCCGGTCGGCTTGCTCACCCACTTCGTGCTCGGACACGTGCGTTGAGCGTGAACGCCGATCGGTTGATCGTTAGTGCCGAGGGCGGCGGCGTCACGTGACCGAGGTCACCTTTCATTTCAATGTGTCGAGCCCGACGGGCTATGCCTGCCGCCTGTTGCGCAAGGCCCTGCGGCGCGGTTCGGCGGTCACGGTGACCGGCCCGGAGGCGACGCTGATTGCGCTCGATCGGGAGCTGTGGGCTTTCGAGCCCACGGAATTCGTGGCGCATGCCTGGACGGCCGACGCCGACAGCGTGCCGGAAAGCCTGCGCGCGGGCACGGTCTGGCTCGCCGCCGACCCGCTGGCGTCGCCGCATCACGACGCCCTGGTAAACCTCGGCGAATCGGCACCGAAAGGCTTCGAATCGTTTCGTCGGCTGATCGAGGTCGTCGCCACCGGCGAAGTGGAGCGGGCCGCGGCGCGCGAGCGCTGGAGAAGCTATGCCCGCCGTGGCTACGCCATCGAGCAGCACGAGGTCGGCGAATGAGCACCGGGCGCCCGCCTCTGCCGAATTCGATCCCGACGCTGACGGAGGTCGTCACCTGGCCGGAAGCCGCGCCAC
>JBDTIO010000163.1:0-11834 GCA_039936375.1 Caldimonas sp.
CGAGCTGGCCACGCCGACGACGTTTCGCCTCTTCAACAACGAGTGGAGCAAGGTGCACGTGGTCGAGACCGCGCGGCCCGAGCACGCGCGCCACGAGCAGCGCACGATCGCCGAGATCGCGCGCGAGGCCGGCCACGACCCGCTCGACGCGATGCTCGACCTGGCGATCGCCGAGGACCTGCAGACGGTGTTCACCGCGCAGCTGCTGAACAGCGACGAGGAGGCGGTGGGAAGGATGCTGAACCACCCGAACAGCATTGTCAGCCTGAGCGATGCGGGCGCGCACCTGACGTTCTTCAACGACGCCGGGTTCGGGCTGCACCTGCTCGGGCACTGGGCGCGCGAACGCGGGGCGATGCCGATGGAAGAGGCCGTGCGGCGGTTGACGTCGCATCCGGCCGCGGTGCTCGGGCTGGAAGGGCGCGGGTTGATTCGCGAAGGCTATGCGGCCGATCTGATGTTGTTCGATCCGCGCACCGTCGGGCGCGGGCCGAACCGGCGGATGCACGATCTGCCGGCGGGAGGGGCGCGGTTGACGACGGATGCGGTGGGGGTGCGGGGGGTGTGGGTGAATGGGCGACAGGTGGTGGATATGGGTGGGTTGGTGGCGGAAGTCCCACGTGCCGGGCTGTTGTTGACCGAGTTCAATCGCTAAGCGCAGACGAAGGTTGCCTCCGGTCACACCTGAGGCTGACCTCGGGACGCGAAGGCCAGAAACAGACTGGGTGCTGTCGCTCGAGTTCGGCGTCCGAATGACAGCCGTTGCCGACATCGGACGTTGACCGCTCTTCCTAAACGACGGTCGCTACACCTTTCTGACCGGAAGGCGACCGGCCGACGGCCTCGGGTCCTTTCCCGACGAGCCATTGCCGGGTTCAGTCCCTGTTGTTCCGCCGCCCTGCCTAGTGTCAAATCGTCGAGTCGTTCACTGCATGGAGTTCCGCGATGAGCCGCCCCGCGCTTGAAACCGATTACCTCGTCGTGGGCGCCGGCGCGACTGCGATGGCCTTCGTCGACACCTTGCTCACCGAGAACCCGCAGGCGAGCGCCTTCATCGTCGACCGCCACCACCGTCCGGGCGGGCACTGGAACGACGCCTACCCTTTCGTGAGACTGCATCAGCCTTCGGAGTGGTACGGCGTGGCGTCGTGCGAGCTCAGCC
This sequence comes from Caldimonas sp., assembly GCA_039936375.1. Taxonomy (GTDB): domain Bacteria; phylum Pseudomonadota; class Gammaproteobacteria; order Burkholderiales; family Burkholderiaceae_C; genus Schlegelella_A. Next base: position 1,163 of record JBDTIO010000163.1, read on the forward strand.
ATTTCTCGAAGGACGTCGCCGGACCCAACGCGCCTCTGTACGGCTTGGCGTCCGGTGCCCAAGTGCTGGCGTACTTCGATCGAGTCATGCGCGAGCGCTTCCTCCCATCGGGCCGGGTGCAATGGCTGCCGATGTCGGAGTTCAATACGAAGCCGATGGATCGGCGGTGGTCCGTTCGCTCACGAATGGCGAGGCGCGCCCGGTTTCGTACCGCCGCAGGCTGGTGGACGCTACGCACGCGCAGACCGCCGTGCCCTCGAAGCACGCGCCCAAGTACGCCGTCGCCGAGGGCGTTGAATGCATCCCCTTGAACCGGTTGCCGGACTTGCGCCGACCCTACAAGACCTACACCGTGGTGGGTTCCGGCAAGACCGGCATGGACGCCGTCCTCTGGCTGCTCGAGACCGGCGTCGCTGCCGAGCGCATCCGCTGGATCATGCCGCGCGACGCCTGGCTGATGAACCGGGCCAACTTCCAGCCGGGCATCGAGAACTTCGAGCGCAGCGTCGGCAGCAATGTCGAGCAGATGACCGTCGTCGCGGCAGCGGACTCGGTCGCCGACCTGTTCGCGCGGCTCGAGGCGCGCGAGCTGCTCCTGCGCATCGATCCCGAGGTTGAGCCGACGACCTATCGCTGTGCCGTAGTCTCGCTGGGCGAGCTGGCGCAATTGCGGCGCATCAAGGACGTGGTGCGCCTCGGCCACCTGCGCCGCGTCGAGCCCGCGCAGATCGTGCTCGACCGGGGCGTCGTTTCGGCCGACCCCGACACGCTTTACGTCGACTGCTCCGCCTGCGCCATCGTTGCGCCGCCCAACATTCCCGTCTTCGACGGCAAGCGCATCAACCTTCTGATGGTGCGAACCTGCCAGCCGCTCTTCAGCGCCGCTTTGATCGCCTGGGCAGAGAGCCACGTCGCCGACGACGCCGAGAAGAACCAGTTGTGCGGCGTGGTGCCCAGCCCTGAGCGGCCGATCGACTGGCTTCGCATGTGGCTGCAGAACCTCGTCAACGGTGGGCGCTGGGGGCAGCGTGCGGATCTGATGGCGTGGCAGATGAAATGCCGCCTTAACGCGATCGCCGTGTATGCGCGCGATCTGAAGCCCGAAGACGAGGAACGGCTCGCGCTGTTGAAATCCTTCGGCGCCAAAGCCGGGCCTGCCGCAACCAAACTTAAGGCCTTGCTGGCCGATGTCGCCGCTTGAGGCTCCTATGACGTCGACCTCCGAGCCTTTCCTGCAGACGCTTTCGATCAACGGCATCCGGATGCGAATTGCCGAGCAGGGTGAGGGGCCGCTGGTGGTGCTGTGCCATGGCTTTCCAGAGGGATGGAATTCTTGGCGTGTCCAACTGGCGGCGCTGTCGGCTGCAGGCTACCGGACGGTCGCGCCCGACATGCGCGGCTACGGCGGAACCGATGCTCCCGAAGACCCGTCGCGGTACACCATGCTTCATCACGTGGGCGACCTGGTGGCGCTGGTCGCAGCGCTGAAGGCCGAGCACGCCGTCATCGTCGGCCATGACTGGGGCGCGCCAGTGGCGTGGAGCGCAGCATCGCTGCGGCCCGACCTGTTTCGTGCCGTGGTCGGCATGAGCGTGCCGTATTCGCCGCCGGGTCCGGTCGACCTCCTGGGCGCGCTGGAATCACGCGGCGTGCGCGACTTCTACATGCAATATTTCCAGACCCCGGGCATCGCCGAGTCGGAGCTCGAGGCCGACGTCGCGGCGAGCCTGCGCCGCATCACCTTCAGTCTCTCGGGTGACGGGCGCGGCGGCGTCGCGGGTCGGCTTGGCGACGGCCACGGCTTCCTGCACAACACCGACGATCCGGCGCAGCTGCCCGCATGGATGAATCGAAAGGATCTCGACGACAGTGTTGCGGAGTTCACGCGGACCGGCTTTCGCGGCGGCCTGAATTGGTATCGGGCCTTGCGCTTGAACTCCGAGTTGATGGCGGCGTGGCGAGGCGTCGCGATCCGGCAGCCTTCGCTTTTCATCGGCGGCACGCGCGATGACGTATTGGCCTGGCCGGCTTCTCGCGCCAGCCTGGAAGGCTTCGGCCGCACCCTGCCAGGCCTGCGCGGCTGCCATCTGTTGGAAGGCGCCGGCCATTGGGTGCAGCGGGAGCGCGCTGCCCGGGTCAACGAACTGCTGTTGGAGTTCCTGGCGTCGTTGTGAGCCTGTCGGCGACAAATCGGTTGGTGAGTATTTGGGTAGCGCGCCCGCACGACGCGGATCGTCACCATTGCACGCCGCCGCCCGCCTGCCATGGCTGGATGTGAACGCTGGCGCCTGCAACGCGGGCCTGCACAGACGCTCAACCAACCGATCGACCAACGGAGCTGGACGCCGCAGAACGCGCTCGAATATGTCCGCAGTACCCTCAAGTTTGGTCGTTGATGCCGTCACTGAGTGGGCGTCAATGACCGGAATGTGGCCGTCTGCTGTTCTCAGCGAACCGGCTCGTTCCTGCCTTCTTCCGGCAGCGTGCGTTGCAAGGCGCGGATGCGCTGCCAGAGCTGCGCCTTGCTCACCGAGACGATGCCGAGCGCTCTCATGCAGTCGTCGAGGCGGTGGGCTCGGTCGCGCAGCGCATTCACGGCCTGCCCGAGCGACCGACGGATCGAGGCACCGTAGGCGCCCTCGGCCTTCGCGCAGGCGGCCTTCAGCAACGCCCGGCTCGGCTGCTGCATGGCAAGGTCGACGAGGTCCCGGCTGAAGACCGCGTCGTCTGCCCATCGGTCAGCGTTGGCCAGCAGCTTCTCCGCGGCGAGGTCGAGCGGAGAAAGGCTCGCGATCCCGCAGACCCTGTCGTCATCGCCGGGCCAGGCCAGCTCGATCCGGCCCTCGAGCACGATTTCGAACTTGATCGTGGCGCCGCCGCTCCGCAACTGCGTGCGAATGCCGTACTGGTCGGCACGCAGCTCTCGCACGAGTTCCAGCTGCATCCCCTCCCGGACAAGCGGGTTCAGGCCCTGCCCGCTGTCCAGCATCTGGCGGAGGTTGCGGTAGCCGGCGAGGTCGGACACGAGGAAGTCGATGTCGACCGACTCGCGGTACTCGCCGTATCGCAGTGCCATGGCGGTGCCTCCACCGAAGTAGCAATGGCGCGAAGCGAGCACCTCGGGGTCCAACGATTGCAGCACGAGGGCGACGCTGCGATGGTGCTCCCTTTCAAACAAGAAGCTTGCCTCCGCCCTGATGGGAAGAGAGGCCACGGATCAAGGCCGCTTCCTCGGGCGTGAGGGCCGCGACGTCGACGTGGCGCCAGTTGCGTTCGTACAGGGCGAGCGCTTCCTTGGGTGCGAGCTCTTCGACGCCTTTCAACTGCCAGCCGAGCTTCTGCAGCTGCGGGTATTGGTTTAGTCGTATCCGTGGAGGGAGCTCCACCGACGGCGGCGCGGCCGATGGGTCGACCAGCTCGAACGCGAGGCCCAGTGTGTTGGCCAAGGCGAGCCAGCTCGACATGGCGACGCTGGGCTCGCCACGCTCGATGCGATGCAGCGTGACGCGTGAGAGACCCGCTGCCTCTGCTGCGGCCACGGCAGACACCTTTTGCTGTCGGCGCGCACGACGAATGCGGGCTCCCAAACGAGCCAGGTCGTGGCTGTCGCTGTTTGAAACTTCGGGCGCTGCCGCCGGCATATGGATCTCATGATACACAAATGGTTAAAAATGTCTACTATGAGATCCAGTCATATTCGGTTTTACCAGCGCAAGCTCCAAGAGGATCGAGTGGTCGCCCAGGGGTCGGGCAGCACGACTGAACCGTGCATGGCGGCGCTCCGCAGCTCTCCTGTAATCTCGCCTTCGCCTCCCAGCCGCCGCACGCCTTGCCATGACCGATCTCTCGCTCGCCCGTCACATCGGCGCCGTGCTCGGCAACGCCGCCGACGACCTCGACCCGGCCGAGACCACCGAGTGGTGCGAGGCGCTCGATGCGCTGATCGCCGCGCACGGTGAGGCGCGCGCGCGCTTCCTCTTCGACGCGCTGCTCGCGCACGCGCGGCGGCGCGGCGTGAACTGGCTGCCTTCGATGGTCACGCCTTACGTCAACAGCATTCCGCTCGAGGCGCAGTCGCCCTTCCCGGGCGACCTCGCCATGGAGCAGCGCCTTGCCGCGCTGATGCGCTGGAACGCGCTGGCGATGGTGATGCGCGCCAACCGCGTCGAGAGCGGTGGCTCGTCGGAGCTGGGTGGCCACATCGCCAGCTACGCGTCGGCGGCCGATCTGTTCGAGGTCGGCTTCAATCACTTCTTCCGTGCCCGCGACGACGCACCCGGTGGCACGTCGGGTGACCTCGTCTTCTTCCAGCCGCATTCGGCGCCCGGCGTCTACGCGCGCGCCTTCCTCGAAGGCCGGCTCAGTGCCGAAGACCTCGCCCACTATCGCCAGGAGTTGGTGGCGCCGGCGCACGGCGCGCGCGGCCTCACGTCGTATCCGCATCCGATGCTGATGCCCGACTTCTGGCAGTTCCCGACCGGCTCGATGGGCATCGGGCCGATCAACGCCATCTATCAGGCGCGCTTCATGCGCTACCTCGCGCACCGCGGCCTCTTGGCCGCCGCGCAAGGCGCGCAGCAGCGCCGTGTCTGGGGCTTCTTCGGCGACGGCGAGATGGACGAGCCCGAGTCGATCGCCGCGCTCTCGCTGGCCGCGCGCGAGCAGCTCGACAACTGCACCTTCGTCATCAACTGCAATCTGCAGCGCCTCGATGGGCCGGTGCGCGGCAACGGCCGCATCATCGACGAGCTCGAGTCGCTGTTCGCCGGCGCCGGCTGGCACGTCGTCAAGTGCCTGTGGTCGAGCGACTGGGACGTTCTGTTCGCTCGCGACCACGGCCACGCCCTGATGCGCGCCTTCGCGCACACGGTCGACGGTCAATTCCAGACGCTCTCGGCCAAAGACGGCGCCTTCAATCGTGAGGTCTTCTTCGGCCAGAACGACGAGCTCAAGGCGCTCGTGGCCGACCTGCGCGACGAGGACATCGATCGCCTGCGCCGCGGCGGCCACGACGCCATCAAGATCCACGCCGCATTCGCCGCCGCTGCATCGCACCAGGGCCAGCCGACCGTCGTGCTCGCCAAGACGATGAAGGGCTACGCGATGGGCGAGGCGGCGCAAGGCCGCATGACGACGCACTCGGCGAAGAAGCTCGACGGCGCCGGCCTGCGCGCCTTTCGCGACCGCTTCGCGCTGCCGATGAGCGACGCCGACTGCGAAGCGCTCGCTTTCTGCAAGCCGGCCGAAGGCAGCGCCGAGATCAAGTACCTGCAGAGCCGGCGCCGCGCCCTGGGCGGCCCGCTGCCGGCGCGGCGCAGCGACTGCCGGCCGCTGGCGGTGCCGCCGCTCGAATCGACCGCCGCGTTCGCGCTGCATGCCGACGGCAAGGAGATGAGCACGACGATGGCCTTCGTGCGCCTGCTCGGCAACCTGATGAAGGACGAGACGCTCGGCCCGCGCGTCGTGCCGATCGTTGCCGATGAAGCCCGCACCTTCGGCATGGCCAGCCTGTTCCGCCAGGTCGGCATCTACGCACCGTTCGGCCAGCTCTACCAGCCTGAAGACTCAGGCTCGATGCTCTCCTACCGCGAAGACCGCAACGGCCAGATCCTCGAAGAAGGCATCACCGAAGCCGGCGCCCTGTCGTCATGGACCGCGGCGGCCACGTCGTACTCGACGCACGGCCTGCCGACGCTGCCGTTCTACATCTACTACTCGATGTTCGGCTTTCAGCGCGTCGGCGACCTGATCTGGGCCGCCGCCGACCAGCGTGCGCGCGGCTTCCTGATCGGCGCCACGGCCGGCCGCACCACCCTCGGCGGCGAAGGTCTGCAACACCAGGACGGCACCAGCCATCTGGTGGCCGCGACGGTGCCGAATTGCAAGGCCTACGACCCGGCCTTCGCCGGCGAGCTCGCCGTCATCATCGACCGCGGCATGCGCGAGATGCTCGTCGAGCAAAAGGACGTTTTCTACTACGTCACGGCGATGAACGAAAACGTGCCGCAGCCGTCGCTGCCGACGGAGGCGCACGAGGGCGTGCTGCGCGGCATGTACCGCTTTCGCGCGTCAATGCGCGACAGCGCGCGGCGCGTGCAATTGCTCGCCTCGGGCGCGATGCTCGGCGAAGCGATCAAGGCGGCCGACGCGCTCGAAGCCGAGCACGGCGTCGCCGCCGATCTCTGGAGCGTGACCAGCTTCAGCGAGCTGGCGCGTGCCGGCGTCGCGGCGGAGACCGCGTGGCGGCATGGGGCGACCAGTGTCGTGCGCAGCTACGTCGGCGAGCAGCTCGGGTCGACGCGCGGCCCGATCGTCATCGCCACCGACTATGTGCGCGCCGTGCCCGAGCAGATCCGCGCCTTCCTGCCCTCGGGGCGGCGCTGCGTCACGCTCGGCACCGACGGCTTCGGCCGCAGCGATACGCGGGCTGCGCTGCGCCGCCATTTCGAGGTGGACGCAGCGGCCATCGTCGAAGCAGCCCTGCGATCGCTGGGCTAGGGCCGGCCCGGCGCAAGCCGCATCTGCATCGGCGACGGCCCCATGGCGAACGCGAACACCTCGTGCGGCGTGTCGCCTTCGAGAGTGCGCAACGACTCGATCTCGAAATGGCCGAGCAGCATGGCCATTGCCATCTTGATCTCCAGCAGCGCCAGGTATCGGCCGGGGCAGAGCCGCGGCCCCGCGCCGAACGGCATCGACAAGCGCGACGACGAGGACGCTTCGCTGCGCAGCCAGCGCTCGGGCCGGAACTGCGACGGCTCGGGAAAATGCGCCGCATCGACCGCAGCGGCGCGCAGGAGCGCGACAACGATCGTGCCGGCAGGCACGTCGACACCCGCCACGGTCGCATCGCGGACGAGCTCGAGTGGCAGCACCGGCGCCACCGGCTTCAGGCGCATGGCCTCGTGCACGCAGGCCTCGACGTAGTCGAGCGCGCCGAGCTGCTGCATCGTGAAGCCCTCGACCGTGGGCGCTACGCGCAGCACCTCGTCGCGGGCGCGTTGCCTCGCGTCGGGATGGCGATGCAGGAAGTGGATCAGCCAGGCGATCGTGTTGGCGGTCGTGTCCTCGCCGGCGACCAGCATGACCAGGACGTTGCCGGCGATGTCGCGATCGTCGAGACCGCCGCCTTCCACGTCGGCCGCAACGATCATCGCTTCGAGCAGGTTGCGCGGCTGCTCGCGCCGCTCGGGGTCGTCGTCGAGGCGCCGCCGGGCCGCGGCGATGAAGCCTTCAATGGCCGCCTTCACTTCGGCAACGCTGCGGTCGAGCGCGCGGTCGGACGGCAGGCGGACGTAGCGCCAGTACGGAACCGCGCCCAGCGCACGGCGGCCGAGCGCCGGAAAGATGCGGTTGAGATGGCGCTGAATGATGTCGTCGTCGGACTCGAGCGTGTTGACCTCGACGCCGAACGCGAGGCCCGAAATGGCATCGACGGTAAAGCGCATCAGGTCGGCCTGCAGGTCGATCGTGTCGCCCGCCGATCGCGCCGCCTGCCAGCGCTTCTCTAGCCGCCCGGTGACTTTCAGCAGCGACGGGAAGTACGCCTTGACGTGGGTCGGGTTGAACGCCGACATCACCATCCGGCGCTGCCGCTTCCAGACCTCGTCGTTGGCGAAGAACAGGCCCTGATCGAAGCCCATCTCGCGAATCAGGTTGCCGTGCCGCGTCGGCCGGCGAAAGCCGTCGGGGCGGTCGCGCAGGATCGCGCTCATCGAGGCAGCGTCGCTCGCGACCATCAAGCGGCGCGGGCCGATACGCAGCCGGAACACCTTGCCGTACTGCTGCGCCCACGCTTCGAGCTGCTGGTGAAACCGGGTCGCTCGCACTTGATGCCCGTTGCCGATGAGCGGAATACCCCTCGGGCCCGGCAGATCGCGATAGCGGCGCAGCACCGGCGCCGCGCGCAGATCCGAAAGATTGGCTTCCTCGCTCATCGTCCACCCGCCGCAGCCAAAACGCGATTCTTGCCGGCGCTTGGCGCGAATGCCAGTGCTTTCCGCTAGAGCTGGAAAGCCAGCCAGAGCAGCAGGCCTTCGAAGAGGTCGCGCATGAGGCCCGGCTCCTTCGGCTCGAATCGGACCGCACCGTCTCGTTCGCGCTCGATCCAGTCGGCAAACCGTCTGACGTCGACCGGTTCGTAGAAAGCGAGCATCAGCTCGTAGTTGAGAAAGAGACTGCGCAGATCGAGATTGGCCGAGCCGGCGAGCGCCAGCTGATCGTCAATGACGACCGCCTTGGCGTGCTCCATCCATGGCACGAACCAGATGCGCGCGCCGGCGGTGGCGAGGTCGCGCAACGGGCGATGGCGGGCGACGTCGGCGAGCGGATGATTCGACTTCGCCGGCAACACCAGATCAACGAGAACGCCGCGCCGGGCCGCCAGCGCCAGTGCCATCAGCAAGGTGGCATCGGGAATGAAATACGGCGTCACCGCGAGGATTCGGCGGCGAGCCATGAAGCAGCCCGAGAGGAGTAGCGACTGGATCGTGTCGTCGACTTGATCCGGGCCGCTCGGCACGAGCTGTGCGAGCGACGCGTCGTCGGCGCTGAGCGGATGCGTGGGCGGCGGACAGGTTGCCGGCACGACGACGCGCGTCGCATAGGCCCAGTCCTTTTCGAATTGCTCGCAGGCACGAACGACGAGCGCGCCTTGCAGATCGAAGCTGAGGTCGTGCCAGACGGCATCGGCCGAGGCGCGCCGGCTTCGGGTCGGGCCGCCTTCGAAGTATTCGGCTGCGAAATTGCGCCCGCCGCACCACAGCCGGTCGGTGTCGGCGACGACCATCTTGCGGTGGTTGCGCAGGTTGGCCCGACCGCGCAGGATCGAGCGGAACGGCGGCACGAACTTGATCACCTCGACACCCGCGGCCCGCATGCCCCGTACATCGACGCGACCCGCCAGCCAGGCGCCGATGCCGTCGACCAGGAGGCGCACTCGCACGCCCTGGGCGGCCTTCTCTCGCAGCGCCGCACTCACTTCGTCGCCGAGGCGATCGCGGGCGAGAATGAAAGTGCAGACGTCGAGCGTCTTCCTGGCGCTGGCAATGACTTCGAGCACGGCGTGGCGCGCTTCGCTGCCGTCGGCGTGAATGCGCAGCGCCTCGTAAGACGCGGCCGGCGCCAGACCCATCGAACGACCGAGCCGGCGTGCCCACATCGACGCCCGCTCGGTCTCATCGGGCGGAGGGCCGAGCGGTGGCGTCGCCGGTGTCGGCTCGTCGCGCATGCGGAGCTTGCGGCTGCCGAACATCAGATAGACCGGGATCGCGATGTAGGGCACGAGGGCCAGGGCGACAACCCAGGCGATCGCCGCCGAAGGATCGCGGCGCTGCGGCAATGCGCGCGAGGCGCCGACGTAGACGATCAGCCCGACGGCCACGACCATACCGTGCAGCACCAGGGCGTGGCGGCCGATGAAATCGATAACCATCGAACGCGCTCGTGGAAAAACAAAACCCGCCGGGCCTCAGCCGGGCCGGTTTGGCGCGGTGCCGAGACGGTTCAACGCGTCACTTCTTTCGGTACTTGCGCAGGGCGGCGATCTGCGCTGCGACGGTCATGAGCTCGCTCTGCGCCAGCGCCAGATCGACGTCGCTCTTGGCGTTCTTCAACGCCTCCTCGGCCGCTGCCTTGGCCTCGTTGGCCTTGGCTTCGTCGAGGTCCTTGCCGCGGATCGCCGTGTCGGCGAGCACCGTCACCGAGCCGGGCTGAATCTCGAGAATGCCGCCGGCGACGAAGACGAATTCTTCCTCGCCGTTGTCGGCGCGCAGGATACGCACCGCACCCGGCTTGATGCGCGTGATCAGCGGCGTATGCCGCGGATAGATGCCGAGCTCGCCCATCTCGCCCGGCAGGGCGACGAACTTCGCCTCGCCGCTGAAGATGCTCTCTTCGGCGGAGACGACGTCGACTTGCAGCGTGGCCATGATCAGGACTCCGAAGATCGCGAACCGGCCGGGCACCGGGCCGTTCCCAAGCCCGGCCGCGCCCCCTCGGGGGGCAGCGAGCAAAGTGAGCGTGGGGGCTTCATCAGTTATTGAATCGTCTTGGCCTTCTCGAAGGCCTCGTCGATCGTGCCGACCATGTAGAAGGCCTGCTCCGGGAGCGAATCGCACTCGCCGTTGACGATCATCTTGAAGCCGCGAATGGTTTCCTTCAGTGGCACGTACTTGCCCGGCGAGCCGGTGAAGACCTCGGCGACGTGGAACGGCTGCGACAGGAAACGCTGAATCTTGCGGGCGCGGCCGACGGCGAGCTTGTCGTCCGGCGCCAGCTCGTCCATGCCGAGAATGGCGATGATGTCGCGCAGCTCCTTGTAGCGCTGCAGGGTGCCCTGCACGGCGCGCGCCGTGTTGTAGTGATCCTCGCCGACGACGTGCGGGTCGAGCTGGCGCGACGTCGAGTCGAGTGGGTCGACCGCCGGGTAGATGCCGAGCGAGGCGATGTCGCGCGAGAGGACGACGGTGGAGTCCAGGTGCGCGAAGGTCGTGGCGGGCGACGGATCGGTCAGGTCATCGGCCGGCACGTAGACGGCCTGGATCGACGTGATCGAGCCGACCTTGGTCGATGTGATGCGCTCCTGGAGCCGGCCCATCTCCTCGGCCAGCGTCGGTTGGTAGCCCACCGCCGACGGCATCCGGCCGAGCAGCGCCGAGACTTCGACGCCGGC
>JBDTIO010000164.1:0-6312 GCA_039936375.1 Caldimonas sp.
CACTTCAAGGAAGGTGCCGCCGGTGCTGCCCGCTTCGCCAGCGGCTTCGGCCGGCACGGAGACTTCGAGACCATATGAGCGAATCGCAGAACTTGCGATCTGGCGCTGAGACCGTCCTGGGCAACTGGCGCGAGCGGCTTAGAGCGGCCATGTCCCGACATTCGAAGGCTGCTTCGGAGCATCGCGAACGCGCCAGTACGAGGACTAGACTTTGATTGCGGCACTGCACTCTGACGGAAGGCGCTCCCACGATGAACCCTATCCATTTCTGCCAGTCGTTCGATGGCGCGCGTATCGCCTACACGAGCAACGCTCACAAGCGCCCCGCTCTGGTCGAAGTCGCGACTTGGCTCAATCATCTGGAGCATGACTGGAACAGTCCTGTCTGGGGCCCGAGGCTCACCGCGCTGGGCGCGCATTTCGCGCTGACACGCTATGACGCGCGCGGCTGTGGCCTTTCCGACCGGGATGTCGACGACCTGACGTTCGACGCCTGTCTGCACGATCTCGAAGCCGTGGTCGACGCCGCAGCGCTGAGGCGCTTCGTCCTGCTTGGCGCCTGCCAGGGAAGCGGCGTGGCCATCTCCTATGCCGCGCGCCATCCCGAACGCGTCAGCCACTTGGTCCTGTACGGCGCGTTCGCGCGTGGCCGTCTGAGGCGCAATCCGTCGCCGCAGGACATTCAGGAAGCCGACACGATGCTCAAGCTGGTCGAACTCGGTTGGGGCCGCGAGAACCCCGTGTTCCGTCAGGTCTATACGTCGATCTTCATTCCCGATAGCAAGCCCGAGCAGTTCCATTGGTTTACCGAGTTGCAGCGCATGTCGACTTCGGCATCAAACGCGATCGGCCTGATCCGCGGCTTCGACGTCATGGATGTCTCGGCGATGCTGTCCGACATTCGAAGTCCGACGCTCGTGCTGCACGCGCGCGGCGACAGTCGCGTGCCATTCGCCGAAGGCCATCGCATCGCCAGCATGATCCCCGGCTCCGAGTTCGTCCCGCTGGAGAGTCGCAATCACATCCTGCTCCAGCACGAGCCGGCCTGGCGGCAGTTTCTAGTCGAGGTCGAGCGCTTCGTCCAAAGCGGCCGCGGTGACAAGTCGCGCGGTGCCGACGAGGCTGGATTCCTCGAGCTGACCGCGCGTGAACGCGAAGTTCTCGAGCTCATCGCGAGCGGACTCGACAACTTGCAAATTGCCCAGCAGTTGAGGATCACCGACAAGACGGTTCGCAACCACATCAACAGCATCTTCGCCAAGCTCGGAACGCCCAATCGCGCGCAGGCCATCGTACGCGCCCGTGAGGCCGGGCTTGGCGCGACGTCGTCCGGTTGATCGACCATAGGCCCCAAGGCCCAGTATTTCGTTGTTCGAGGTGACACGAACCGATTGTCTGGGCCTCTTGCCTCATGACAGGTTTAACCGGTGCTGCTGCAATGGCGCAGCGCTCGCCGATCGCGTGCGCCGATCGTCCGCCATCCGCCAGGAGCAAGCCGTGAGCCTTCCCACCGATACATCACCCGCTGTCGCCGCCGGTTCCGCTCGCGTCCAGGGAGACCTATGGAGTCAGCGTGCCAGCGACTACGCCGAGATCATGGAAACCCTGTTCCTACCGCTATACGAAGACGTGCTTCTGCGCCCCGAACTTGCCGGCGCGGGAACCTCGCTGGACGTGGGCTGCGGCCCCGGGCTGGCCGCCCAGACATTCGCCCGCAAGATCGCGGCCGTCTCCGGAATTGATGCCGCCGCTCCATTCATCGAGATTGCAAGGGCGCGCGTCGGCGGCGGCGACTTCCGGGTCGGGGAAATGGAATCGCTGCCGTACGCAGACCAATCCTTCGACGTCGTCACCGGGTTCAATGCTTTCCAGTACGCGACGTCGCCGGCGAAAGCGTTGCGCGAGGCGCGCCGGGTCGTCAAGGACGCCGGGGTAATCGTGATCGCGGTCTGGGGCTTGCCCGAGACCTGCGAGGCCGCTGGGCATCTCAAGGCGCTGGGGGCGCTGATGCCGCCCCCGCCACCCGGCGCGCCAGGGCCCTTTGCCTTGTCCGATGAGAACAAGCTCAAGGGGCTCGCCATGGACGCCGGCTTGACGCCACTGGCCGTCGTGGATGTGCCTTGCCCATGGATCTTCCCCGACCTGCAAACGGCGTTGCGGGGCATGCTTTCGGCAGGACCTGCTGAACGTGCCATCCGGAATTCGAGCTTCGATCAGGCGCGCGAAGCCATTGCAGCGGCGATCGCCCCTTATCGCTCGGCGTCGGGGGCATATCGCCTGCACAACACCTTCCGCTACCTCGTCTCGCGAGCGTGATGGGACGAGGGTGATTCGCAACCGCCTCTTCTTTTCAGAACCAGGGTGAGGCCGCTTAACAAAGGAATCAATGACGCCTTTCGGCGAGAAATCTGATGTGCCGTAATCGGCGCCTTTATCGCCTGCTTCTGGGTGGGCATAGAGGCACAGATGGCCGTCGGCCGACGAAGCGCCGACGGCCGCTACCTGGAGGCGCTGCAGGCGATGCACGAGCTGCTTCTGGCGCTCGAGCTCGGGCCGGCCCGTCGGCGCCGCCGCGCCCAACCGCAACCCACCCCTGCCGCCATGGCGAGGAGACCGCGATGAGTGCCACCGACCTGAAAACCTCGTTCGATCGCCTGGCGATGTGGGCCGGCCCGCCGCCACCCTGCGACACGCTGCCCGAGCCCTATCCCTACGAAACCGCGACACCCGACGTGCAAGGATGGGCCACACGCGACGGCGTGCGCCTCTGGTACGGGGTGTACGGCACGCAGGGACCGTGGCTGGTCATCGCGCCGCTGAACCAGATCGGACATGCAAGCGCGCACAAGGCCATCGTCCCGTATCTGTCCTGCCACTACCGCGTGCTCGTCACCGACCCGCGCGGCAACGGCCGCTCCGACCGTCCCGAGGCGCCCGACGCCTACAGCTTCGACGATCTCTACGACGACTTCGTTTCGGTGCTGGACGCGGTCGGCGTCGAGCGGGCCGCGGTGTTTGCCATCTCGGCCTCGACGCTGCCTGCGATCCGCCTTGCGGCGGAGCGACCCGAGCGGGTGTCGCACCTGGTGGTCGTCGGCGGCTTCGCGGAGTCGATGGTGACCGGAACGCCCAACGAGCCGCGCATCGCGGAGATCCACGAGCGCATCGAGAGCGACTGGCCTGGATACGTCGACTGGTTTTGGGGCTTACTTTGCACCGAGCCGCACTCCACAAAGCCTTTCGAGGATGGCGTCACGTACAGCAATGGCACCAGCCCCCACATTCACCGGCTGACCCGCGGCTGCTGGTTCGATGTCGACATGCGGCCGCAGGCGCGCCAGGTGCGCTGTCCGACGCTGGTGATCCACGGCGACGCGGACGCGCGCGTTCCCATCGAGCGCGGCAGGCTCGTGGCCGAGCTGATCCCCGGCGCTCGGTTCACCACTGTCGTCGGGGGTGGCCATCTCACCCAGTCGCGCGACCCGGTCGCCTTCTGCAAGATGCTGCGAGACTTCATCGACCCGCCGCGCACTCGCCCTGCCTGGACGCGAGGAATGGCCCGCAAGCCACGTGCACTGTTCGTTTCCAGCCCGATCGGCCTGGGCCACGTGCAGCGCGACCTCGCGATCGCGCGGGAGATGCGCGCGGCGCGCCCTGAACTGGAAGTCGACTGGTTCACGGTGGACCCGGCGGCGACCTACCTGGTGCGCGAGGGCGAACGGCTGCATCCGATCACGCGGCGGCTCGCCAATGAGAGCCGGCACTTCGAGCGCGCCGCAGGCGAGCACGACTTGCAGGCCTTCTTCGCGCTGCGCACGATGGACGAGATCATGTCGCGCAACTTTCTGACCTTCGCCGACCTGGTGAGGTCGGAGCACTACGACATCGTGATCGGCGATGAGGCGTGGGACGTCGACTACCACTATCACGAGAACCCCGAGCTCAAGCGCCAGCCCTTCGTGTTCCTCACCGACTTCGTCGGCTGCCTGCCAATGAGCGAGGAACCGCGCGAGCAGTACCTGTGCGCCGACCGCAACGCCGACGACATCGAGCACGTCGCTCGCTACCCATGGGTGCGAGATCGCGCGATCTTTATCGGCAACCCAGAGGACCTGCCGGATCTGCCTTTCGGCCCCGGCCTGCCCAACATCCGCGACTGGACGCGCCGCAACTACGCGTTCAGCGGCTATGCCTTGCCCTTTAACCCGGCAACCCTTTCGGACGTCGAGGCGCTGCGTGCACGGCATGGATACCGGATGGACGAGAAGCTCGTGGTGGCGGCGGTCGGCGGCACCGCGGTCGGCCAGCCATTGCTGAACAAGATCGCGGCGTCCTTTGCATTCATGAAGCGCGAGGAGCCATCGCTGCGAATGATCCTCGTCGCTGGCCCGCGACTGACCACCGACGGCTTCACCGAGCAACCGGGACTGGAGGTCAAGCCCTACGTGCACAACCTGTTCGAGCATCTTGCCTGCTCGGACCTCGCGCTGGTGCAAGGCGGGCTCAGCACGACGATGGAATTGGTCGCAACACGTCGGCCCTTCTTGTCTTTTCCACTCGAGCGCCACTTCGAGCAGTGCATTCACGTGCGCAACCGGCTGCATAACTATTGCGCAGACTGCTCGGTGCGCTTTCAGGAACTGTCGCCGTCGGAGCTCGCCGAACGTGCACTGGCGTCGATGGCCACGCCCGTCGCATATCGCTCGGTGGAGACCGATGGGGCCGCGCGCGCGGCGGCGCACATCTTGGAGGTGATGGAGAACCGGGCCTGGGCATCCGCGTGACGCCACTTTGCGGCCGGTGCAGCCTTCGCCGGTCTTGCGGGTGCGGCAGCCGAACGCCGACGCGACCCTCCCTGGCCATCGAGACGGCAGCGCCGGCCCCTCACCACACAGTTCTGGTCATAAGCCCCAGTTGCGCGAGCCGCCGGCCATATGACAGGCCATTGGGATGTGCCGGGCCCTCGATACCGATTACGACCCTGCTTCATGGCGACGAGTGAAGGGCAGTGTATGTCGCTGATGGGTCGACATGAGCCGTCGATGACCTGGAGAAGCAGTCAGTCGCGGTTGCGTTACCGTGAACGGCAGTTCTCGGGCGCTGCACCGTACTCACGCTCCCGGCCACCTGCCGACACTGCCGAACGGCCGGTTTGGATGGTCGAGTCCGATGAAGCGCAGGCTAGTGTAGTGTTTGCTTCTTAAGTGAACTTAAATGAATCACGTGTCTCCAATGCTCTACTTCGGATTGCATTGGAGCGAGCGATTGCGAGTTGCCCCGGTAGTTGAGTTGAGCGAGGAGCAGGAGGCAGAGCTGACCAAGCTCGCGCGGTCGAGGCGAACGAGTGTGCGTCTGTCGCAGCGCGCACGCATCGTGCTGCTGGCAGCGCAGGGTCTGCAGAACAAGGCCATTGCCGAGCAACTGGGCGTGGGGCGAGTGCAGGTCTCTCGCTGGCGCGAGCGCTACGTCGAGTTCGGTCTTGAAGGCATCGAGCGCGACTTGCCGCGCGGTGCACCGCCGGTGAAGGTGGACGTGCAAAAGCTGGTGGAGCTGACCACGCAGAGCAAGCCCGAGGCGGCCACGCACTGGAGCACGCGCAAGATGGGCGCCGTGATGGGGGTCAGCGCCAGCACCGTGATGCGGCACTGGCAGGCCAACGGCCTGAGGCCGCATATCGTGCGTGGCTTCAAGGTCTCGCGCGACCC
Organism: Caldimonas sp.; assembly: GCA_039936375.1. GTDB lineage: Bacteria > Pseudomonadota > Gammaproteobacteria > Burkholderiales > Burkholderiaceae_C > Schlegelella_A. The sequence goes on from JBDTIO010000164.1 coordinate 5,706, forward strand.
GAACTTCGTCGACAAGCTCGAAGACATCGTGGGCCTGTACATGTCCCCGCCCGAACACGCCCTGGTGCTGTGCTGCGACGAGAAGAGCCAGGTGCAGGCGCTCGACCGCACCCAGCCGGGCTTGCCGATGAAGAAGGGGCGCGCGCAGACGATGACGCACGACTACAAGCGCCACGGCACGACCACGCTGTTCGCAGCACTCAACGTGCTCGACGGGCAGGTCATCGGCCAATGCCAGCAGCGGCACACGCACGCCGAGTGGCTGAAGTTCCTGCGCCAGATCGACCGCGAGACGCCCAAGGGCAAGACGCTGCACCTGATCGCCGACAACTACGCCACGCACAAGCACCCGGCGGTACAGGAGTGGCTGGCCAAGCATCCGAGGTTCAACATGCACTTCACGCCGACCTCGGCGTCGTGGCTGAACATGGTGGAGCGCTTCTTCCGCGACATCTCCGAGAACCGCCTGCGCCGGGGCGTATTCACCAGCGTGCCCGAACTCGTGACAGCCATCGAGGAATACGTCGCTCATCACAACATCGACCCCAAGCCGTTCATCTGGACCAAGAGCGCCCGCGACATCCTGCAGAAAGTCATTCGTGCCAAC
>JBDTIO010000165.1:0-2961 GCA_039936375.1 Caldimonas sp.
GCGATGCTCGATCCCATGGGAGTGGTCAGCAACATAGGCTTCGTCGACGCCGCCGGTATGGGCGTCCCGGACTTCATAGCCGCCGTTCAGTTGAACCGAATCACTCATGCGCTGCCTTGGCAACCTCGCGTCTCGAGCGCTACGTCGGCGCTACGTGCTGGCAATCCTTGGGCAAGCCGGGTGAAGAAAAGCCGCGAGAATGTGCAGCGCAACGCGCGCCAATATTCGGAAAAGGTCGAGCCCCTTCTCTCTGTCTCCTCGACTTTAGATGGCCGGCCGCGTCAAGGAGCGGGCGAACGATTTCTAAACGGCTAGTGCCGCCGGCTGAAAACGAAGATCACCGCGCCTGCGGCGATCGTGGCCAAGACGAAGGCAGTGATCATTCGTGGTCTGAGGAAGCCGTTCATCGTGTCCAGCACTCGCCCTGCACGCAGTCGCCAGCCGTTGGCTTGACGGCACGCGAAAAGATGCCGACCAAGGGTGCCGGCTTCCTCGTTGGCAGCGCCGCCGGCATCTAGGTCAGAGCGAACGGTCGTCGACCAAGTGCTGTCCGATTGGGAGATCTGGGAGATGGCGTTCGGCAGGGCCATGGGCGAGCATAGAGCCACGCCATGTCAGTGATATAAAGACCCTGGCGTGCGCATTTCTCGGTGCCCTGTCGGCCGTCTGCGAGTGCTAACGCGGCTTGCCTGTCGCCTGCCGAACACTGGCTTTCGCGACTTCGACGAGGGACGCTGGAAAGCCGGGCTCACGACCATGGCGAGGAACCGGGCGGCAGCCAGGTCGACGGTTTTCTTGCTCTGCGTGCCCATGGGCTTGAGGTCATTGGTCATGTTGGCTCTTGGTCACGACTGGAACTGGAGCTACAGCGAGCGCGAGTAGACGTGACACAGACTAAGCTCTGCGTCGAGTTCCCGCTCCAAGGTCATTCCCACCTTGGTGGCCACCCGCACAGACGCTGAATTGCCAGGAGCAATGAGGCAAATTAGCCGCCTAAGGTTCAGCGTGTTCTTCGCGTACAGCAAGATTGCTTGTGCCGCCTCGGTCGCCAAGCCTTCGCCCCAGCGTGCCTTGTCGATGAGGTAGGCTAGTTCAACCTCCTTCTTGCCTTCGATCTCCCAAGGGAGTAGGCCGCATCGACCGAGAAAAGCTCCGGTGTGTCGCTCAATCGTGGCCCAGAGTCCGAGCTGTGGAAAGGCAGGGTGCCCGTACCGAAACCATTCGAGTTCCTGTTTGGTCTCAGAAAACGTTCGAGTCCCGTCCGGGAAATGCTCCCGGATCCTCGGGTCCCGATACAGCCGAAACAGCGCATCAAGATCCTCCGGCTCGAGGTGCCTAAGAATGAGCCGTGAAGCGTCAAGAACGATGGTCACGACAGTTGCGCTTTTTGACGCCGACGAACGTCCGCTCGAGGGAATGGTGAAGCGACACCGGCACTAGTGGTGCTGCCGCGCCATATGTGCGCAAGTCGATGCAGCTTTTGAGGATGGAGTCAACAGGTGCAGGGTGCAGTTAGGAGATCACGCGGTCTGCGCGAAGCATAAGCTGCCCCGGCACGACAATGCCGAGGTTTCGCGCTGTCACCTGATTCACGACCATCTCGAAAGTGCTTGGCTGCTCGATCGGCAAGTTGCCCGGCTTGGCGCCCCGCAAAATCCGATCGACATAGCTGGCCACCCTCGCTTCCAGCACTTCCATTCGTGGGCCATAGGCGATCAAGCCGCCAGCAACTGCCATTACCGGCCATTCATATATTGCGGGCAGACGATGCAAAGCCGCAAGGTCTATGATTTGCTTGGCGTCGCGAAGATAGCGTGGATGCGATGCGACCAGCAAAGCATCAACGCGCTCAATCTCGAGCGTTGAGAACGCCCGCCGATAGGAGTCGTTGCCTTCGCCGGTCGGCACTACGCGCAGGACGACGCCAGCAGCACGCGAGACGCGTTCGACGTGCTGCGACTCGAAATCTGATCCCGGCCAAAGCACGCCTATACGGCGCGCCGTTGGTACCAAGTCGAGTAAGAGTTCGAGCCGCTTGCCTTCTAGTTCGTCGCCCAGCATGGACACGCCGGTCACTGTGCCGCCGGGGTGGGACAGACTGTGAACGTAGCCTGACTCCAGCAGCCCCTGCCCACCCCAGAATGCCATGACGATGGGAATAGTGTCAGTGGCCTGACGTGCTTTCACGATCCCATAGGGACTGACCGCGACAATTACGTCCATCTTGTTACTGACCAGTAGCGCCGCAAGAGTCGGTAGGCGACGAAGGTCATCCTCAGCAGACTGGCTGTTGTACAGGACGTGTCGGCCCTCGATATAACCCAGTCGCGCCATTGCAGCGCGAAACTCACGTTCGGCTTCGGGGACGGTAGAAGGGGTGAGCCAGCCAATCCGGTACGGCCGTTGCGGCTGGCCCCACACCGCGAGCGGCGAAATCGCGCAGGCCAAGAAGGGAATGAGGCATTTGCGACGGTTGAGCATGTCTGATTCTGAACCGAGCCGTCGGCAGCTCGATAGTGAGCGCGGCTTCGCAGACATGGTTGTTTACGCTCGGCATCAGCCGTGCGCGGGACATGGGGTGATGATGGGGACGAACCGGAAACAGAGGGAGATCGCGGGACACGACGTGGTCGAGTTCCTGAACGCCACGTTTCCTCGCTAAGCAACCCTGGTTCACCTAACCTTGACTATCAACAACTAGGCAGCTGTCACGCGTTCCAGGTTCACGCCGTCATTTACCAAGCGCCACGTCGACATCGGTCTGACTGAAATCGTTGCCCTTGAACAGCAGCGGCTCTCGACAAGCCTTGGCGAGGGCGTACGAAAAGCAGTCGCCGAAATTGAGCCCTGCAGGATGGCGGCCCTTGCCAAAGTCCGCATAGGCCTGCCGAGCGAGCAGCGCGTGCTCCTCGGTGACCGGCTCGATGGTGATGCCGGCACGACGCATGAAGGTGTCGAACT
>JBDTIO010000166.1:0-7770 GCA_039936375.1 Caldimonas sp.
GCCGCTCTACTTCGAGCCGGCCGCCGTGATCGTCACGCTGGTGCTCATGGGGCAGGTGTTGGAGCTGCGTGCTCGCTCGCGCACCAATAGCGCGATCAAGGCGTTGCTCGAGCTCGCGCCGGCCACGGCGACGCGGGTTCGCCCCGGTGGCAGCGAGGAGGAAGTCGGGTTGGAGCAGATCCAGGTAGGTGACCAGCTCCGGGTAAAGCCTGGCGCCAAGGTTCCGGTGGATGGCCAGGTGGTCGATGGACGCTCCAACGTCGACGAGTCGATGATCACCGGCGAGCCGGTACCCGCCGCCAAGGAGAGCGGCAGTCGGGTGTCGGCGGGAACCGTCAACCAGACGGGCTCGTTCGTCATGCGCGCCGACAAGGTCGGCTCCGATACGCTGCTCGCGCGCATCATCCAGATGGTCAACGAAGCCAGTCGTTCCCGGGCTCCGATCCAGAAGCTTGCCGATCAGGTCTCCGCGTGGTTCGTGCCGGCGGTGATCGGCATTGCGATCCTCGCCTTCGTGGTGTGGGCGCTCGTCGGCCCGTCTCCGGTCCTTGCCAACGGGTTGGTCGCTGCGGTATCGGTACTGATCGTTGCGTGTCCCTGTGCGCTGGGCCTGGCGACCCCGATTGCGATCATGGTGGGTGTCGGGCGCGGAGCGCGCGATGGCGTGCTCATCAAGGACGCCGAGGGTCTCGAATTGATGCAGAAGGTCGATACCCTCGTCGTCGACAAGACGGGCACGTTGACCGAAGGCCGCCCGAAGGTACAGCGGGTCATCGCCGCCGAGGGCTTCGACGAGGACGAGGTGCTGAAGATTGCGGCGAGCCTCGAGAAGATGAGCGAGCACCCGTTGGCGGCGGCGATTCTCGAACACGCGGGCGAGAAGAAGATCGCGCTGGAGGCTGTCTCCGGCTTCGATTCGGTGACGGGCAAGGGCGTCCGCGGCGAGATCGCGGGACGGCACGTCGTGCTGGGCAATGCGCCGTTGATGCAAGACGCCGGAATCGACTTCGGCGCGCTCGAAGCCCAGGCGCAAGCCCTGCGCGAACAAGGTCAGACGGTCATGCTCCTCGGCGTGGATGGCCGCGCCGCCGGGCTCATCGGCGTCGCCGATCCGATCAAGGCTTCCACGACCGAGGCGATCGCCCAGTTGCACGACGCCGGCGTACGCATCGTCATGCTCACCGGCGACAACAGCGTTACAGCCGAAGCGGTGGCGAAGCAGCTGGGACTGGATGAGGTTCAGGCCGAGGTGCTGCCCGAGGACAAGTACAAGGCGGTCAAGGCGCTGCAGCAGCAGGGCCGGATCGTTGCGATGGCGGGGGACGGTGTCAACGACGCCCCGGCGCTCGCGCAGGCCAACGTGGGCATTGCCATGGGCACCGGCACGGACGTGGCGATGCAAAGTGCACGTATCGTGCTCGTCAAAGGCGATTTGCGCGGTATTGCGAAGGCACGAGCGCTGAGCCGGCAGACCATGCGCAACATCCGCCAGAACTTGTTCTTCGCCTTTGTCTACAACTTCATCGGCGTGCCCATCGCTGCCGGGGTTCTCTACCCCTGGTTCGGCCTGTTGTTGAGTCCGATGATCGCCAGCGCGGCGATGAGCTTGAGCTCGGTCTCGGTCATCGGCAACGCTTTGAGGCTGCGCAACGCAAGTCTGTAGCGGCACGTCACTGCTAGCGCTCCTTCGCCCACTGCGCGGCTACGGACTCAGGACGTCGGCGTATGTCTGATCGCGCGACGGCGATCTATGGTCTCGGCACGGTGCCGGCGATTTGGGGCGGTGTGAGCATTCCCGAGTTGCCCGCGAAGAAGGTGATCGTCGTGATCTTCGCGGCCGGCACGGTGCTCGCACTGCTCAGGGGCCTGATGTAGCCCCCGCAGGTTGTCCAGCCCTTCGGGATCCGCCGGCCTGACCAGCAGTAGCTACGTCCGGCGCCGGCGCCTTGAAATCCAACCCACCGCGGCAAGCCCTGCCAGCAGCAGCGTATAGGTCTCAGGCTCGGGAACGGGCGTTACCAATGGGAGATCGACCTGCAGGACGGCCGGACCGCCGCAGCATTCGCCATAGACCAGGTTGAACGGTTGATTCCCGCTCGCTCCGGTGTAGGTGGCAATAGACGTCACGGCAGACGTCGGGCCGGGGCTGAACGCAAGGTCCACTCCGCCGATACTCATGCTCAGACCGTCGTCATGGGTCACCGTGAACATCTGACCAGTAGTGACAGTAACAAAGCCGGTGAACGACAGCAGCGTCCCCATCGTGCCGTTGTCCATCAAGGAGGCGAGCGTACCGGCCGTGTTTTCGACGATGCCGAAGGCGCCACTGCTGCCCAGCCAAGTACCCACGGTTGCCGAGTCCGCCGAAAAGTTGAACGGCGAGTCGACACTGAAAGTGACGTCCGGGGTGCTGCCTGGAACGTTGCCTGGCGTGGCATCCTGGCTGATCGCCTCCGGAACGTGCCAGAGGTCGCCGTTAACCACGTTGATGGCCTGTGCTGAACCGGCTGCCGCCACGCCGAGAGAAATTGCCGCCAAAGCTCTGCAAATAGTCTTCATGTTTGCCCCTCACACCTCGTTTTGAGGCATGCCGATCACGCTAGGTCCAAGAGGTCGGCGCCGCAACCCCCTGAATCGGGGGGTCAGCCAAATCAATCTCTCGTCGTAGCGCTTCAATCTGCATCTGGTTCTGAGGATCCATCATGAAACCAGTCACCCAACAAGAAGACCCTGGAGAACCTGGCCGATTGCTGCAGGGGTGACGGTCGGCCCGACTGCCCGATCCTCGACGAGCTCGGAAGCGTGACCGCCTCAGCCGTGAAGCCCGTGCATGTCGGGACCGTAGCCGCCGTGAAGCAGCATCAGACAAGGAGCAGGGCGCCGACGAGCGAATCCACGCCGCAGTTCGCACCCACGCCGGAGTGCTCAAGGCCGCTGAGCCGTCTGCCTCGCTCGCGAAGTTCCGAAGTCGCCCCCGAACGAACGGTATCAATCCGGCTGGCTTGTAGATCGCCAGAACGATTGCGACCAGAAGCATCACCAGCCCACCCACGGCGTGAACGGTCATCGACATCTTCAGGTCGAGCAGGGTCGCATGGCTGAAGATCGGAGCTCGCGCGGCCCCCGACAGATCACTGATCGGGGCGAGTTTCAGGATGAGGATCGCGGTGGCAAACACGGTCAAAGCAGCTTCGCTACGACCCAGTAGTGCCGAACAGGACCCCACGCCGTGCCCACTGCTTGAACGATTCCGGTAACAAGTGACGCGAAGCTCAGCGGCAGGATGACCATCCAGGCCGTCAGCGCCATCGCGATTCAAGCGGCGCGCTGGAGCGCTTCATCCTGTGTCGCAACGCTGGCAATTGCATGGGCAAGAAACACCAACAAAGCGCCGAACCATCCAATGGATGAGGTGACGTGCGCCGTCAGGTTCAACTTGCGAATTTCTGGTGACACGGCTTCGGCCCCGGAAGCAGCTGAGAGTCAGTGAACCGATTGTGCGCGCGGCCGATATTGTCTTTCTCGAGCACACCAATTCGCCGGGGCCGCTCGCAGGCAGATCAAGCCGTTTCGCAGTGATGGATCTCGATGGTCGAATGAACGATTTCATCGTGCACGGACAGCCACGCTCGCACCTGGTCGGCGCCCAGATGGACATCGTGCGTCACGAGGCTCAGCGCGCACGAGTACGTCGCCTTGCCGACGCGCCAGACATGGAGGTCGGCGATGACCGTCTCGCTACTCGCTCCGCGCTCGGCAACCACTTCCCGAATCTCATCCACGACCGGGTGATCCATCTCACGGTCCAGCAGGACCTTGCTCGTGTCGGCAATGAGACGCTTGGCCCAAAGAGCGACAACGACCGCGCCGACGATGCCCATCACCGGATCGAGCCAGGACCAGCCCAGAAACCACCCGCCGGCGAGCGCGGCGATGGCAAGAATCGACGTGGCGGCGTCCGCCACGACGTGGACATACGCGGACCGCAGATTCAGGTCGCCGTGTCCGGGATGAGCGTGGTCGTGGTCGTGCCCGTGCTGGTGCCCATGCCCGTGGTCATCGTGATGGGCCGCCCCCAGGATGAAAGCCGACGCGATGTTCACGGCCAGCCCGATCGCCGCGATGACCATCGCCTCCGGGTAGTGGATCGGTTGGGGCGTGATCATCCGCTCGACAGACGCGACCACCATCAGGCCCACGACCACCAGTAGGAAGATGGCGCTGGCGAACCCCGCCAGCACTTCGATCTTCCACGTACCGAACGCAAAGCGCGGGTCTTTCAAGTGCTTTCGCGCCGCGGCGTACGCGAAAGCGCTCAGTCCGATGGCGACCGCATGGCTGCTCATGTGGAAGCCATCGGCGAGGAGCGCCATCGAGTTGTAGAACCAGCCGGCTGCGATCTCCACCACCATCATCGCGGCGGTGATCCACATCACTAGGCGCGTCCCGCGCTCTCCGGCGACGTTTCCGCTATCGAAGACGTGTTCGTGTCGCCACGCGGCGAGGTCGTGCGTATGCATGGGCTTCGGAGAATGTTGCGGACCTGGTGATCCTATAGGTACGACTCAAGGACAAGTTCTTTGCACTGCGCTGGTATTGATGGCGGAGTCCTCCATCAAGCGCTTCGCGAAGCCGCGGGCAGCTTCACGGTCACGTGCCCGCCTTGGGCGTATCCAAACCAACATGCAAAAGAAGACAGCGTTTGAACGCCCTGTTCCCCGCCGGCAATCGCATGCGCGGGCGTGCGCCAGGACAGAGATGACGCCAGTGCAGTCACAAGCCATGGTGGTTCTCAATGCCAGCAGACGCGACGTGCGCAGCGCTCTCAGAGACCATAGAATAAGAATGGTTCTCATTCTAAAGGCCGTCGTGGCGGATACCCTCGTCCAAATGGTGCCTCGCGGCGGCAGGTCGCGGTGGCGACGCTTCGCGGCCGTTGCTGGCCCGGGCTTGGTCGTGATGCTCGCCGACACCGATGCCGGCAGCATCATCACGGCCGCGCAAAGCGGCGCCCAGTGGGGCTATCGCCTGCTGCTCCTGCAGGCGGTGCTCATCCCGATCCTGTTCGTCGTCCAGGAGCTCACGGTTCGCTTGGGCATCGTCACGGGTCAGGGCCATGGCAAAGGAATCCGCCAGCACTTCGGGCCGGTCTGGGCGTGGATCTCGGTATCGACACTGCTGCTGGCCTGTGTCGGTGCCCTTGTCACCGAGCTGAGCGGCATCGCCGGCGTCGGCGCCCTCATCGGCCTCTCGGGCTGGACGAGCATGACGATCGTCGTCGTCGGGCTCGTCCTGATGGCGTACACGGGCTCCTATCTGACGGTCGAGCGCATCGCGCTCACGGTCGGGCTTTTCGAGCTTGTGTTCCTGGTCGTCGCCTGGCAGTCTCATCCGGATCTCGGCGAAGTGGTCGCCGGAACCTTCAGCATCCCCTACTCGGACCCGAAGTACCTCTATCTCGCGGCAGCCAATGTGGGTGCGGTGATCATGCCCTGGATGGTCTTCTACCAGCAGTCGGCAGTGGTCGAGAAAAAGCTGACCGTCGAGGATCTTCCTGCGGCTCGCTGGGACACGGCGATCGGCGCGATCGTGACGCAGGTGATCATGGGGGCGGTTCTGATCGTCACGGCGGCAACCATCGGCAAGGCGCGATCCGGTCAGTCGCTCGACACGGTGCAGCAGATCGCGCAGGCGATCACGCCTTTCTTGGGGCAGCGCAACGGTACTTTGATGTTCGCGCTCGGCATGATCGGCGCGGCACTGGTGGCCACCATCGTCGTCACGCTCACTGCCGCCCGGACCTTGGGCGAGATCATGGGGTTCAACCATTCGCTCGAGCACCATCCGCGCGAGGCGCCCTGGTTTTACGGCATTTACACCCTGGCGCTTGTCCTCGGCGGCGTTTTAGTGGCCTCGGGCGTTGACCTGGTCAAGCTGAGCGTCGGCGTGCAGGTGATGAACGCGCTGCTCCTGCCCATCGTCCTCGGCTTCTTGTTCATGTTGGCCCGCCGGGCTTTGCCTGAGCCCTATCGGCTCACCGGCCGCTACACCTGGGTCGTCGGCATCACGATTGCGGTCACGGCAGGTTTTGGTCTTTACGCAGGGCTCCTGGGAACGTTTGCCCCCTGAGAATGCGCCGACCCCGAGGGCCGGCTAGAAGATCCTATGGACCTGAGAGCATCGCGCAGTCGCGTCCGATATCCTGAAATCATCCGATCAACGCTCAAAACCGCGGTCGCGGTTTCTTGCTCTGCCCTTGGCTTGGTCCACATGACTCGGCCTGATCCAGCCGCGCCGAACAATCGGCTTTCCGAGAGCGGAACGCCGGACGGCGTAGGTGGCCGCGTCTCCAGCCACTGCTGCCGAGCACGCGACCGCGATCAAGATCAGCGGCGACTTGCCGGCGACGGCGAGAAAGGCGCCGGCGGCGAACAGCAGCGAGTCGCCAGGCAAGAAAGCATCACGACCAGGCCGGTCTCGACAAAGATCACTGCGGCGACGATGAGCAGACCCAGCGGCCAGTTGGGGCTGAGGTCTGCCATCAGCACTTGGTCACTGGTGAACAGTTCAGCCAGGCAATCGATTCATTCCTTCGACCTTGAGGCAGCCTTGCGCCGCAAGATCTCGGCGATCATCTCCCCATACTGCTTTCGCGTTTGGCTCTCGACCACGGAGGGGCCAATCATCGGCGGCAGCCATGCCTTGGGGACGTATTCGCCGTGATGGACGATGAGCGTCCCGGACGGCTGCTCGACCAGGCGCGTCGTCGCCTCATAGGACTTGAAGTCGCCGGAGATCAGGTGCGAACGGATCTCATGCGGCGCCTGCAGCTCCACGGCTCGAATCACGGCGAAGGAGAACTTCATGAAAGCGACGGTCGTTTGTCCGGACTGCGCAACCTCGAGCGCATTGCCCTGCTGGCGGATCACTCGACTCGTCTTCACGTCCGACAAGAACGAGGCCATGTGCTCATAGTCGGTCACGACCGCCCAAACGTCAGGCACAGAAGCGGCGACGGGCACTTTCACATCGATCACCACCAGCTCGCCGCGTTTCTCCACGTGGACGTTGACGTCTTGCGCAGACGAGCTCGTGGCAATCCCGGCGAGGCATGCGATGCCGGCCAGCTGCAGCCAAAGCGGGCGCCGCCAACGGCGTCGGATGCCGAACGACCCTAAGAGGTCAGCCTCGCTGCCGTTCATGCAGGCGTTGCCGTGCGGCGCGTCACTGCTGCCTCGCGCGGCGCAGTGCGCTGAGCGCTAGCAACATGGCCATGCCGGCGACGAACACCGCGCCCGCGAACGCCGTCGAAACCGGCATGCCCTTAGCGTTCAAAGTCCAGGCGAACGCCACCCAAACCACGACGCCTGTCGCCAGATAGCCGTCGTCAACAAACAGGCCGGCGAGTTCGTTCCAGACGCGGGTCAAGGCGCCAGGCTGATTCGCAGCGTTCGTGCCTTCCGAGACAGGTTTGGCCGGCCGCGGCGCCTCCTGCAGCCGCCGACAGAGCGGCACCAAGACCGCGGCGACCAGCAAGAAGGCGGCGATGAGGATCAGCAAGGCCCAGTCGGCTCCCGGCCAGGCGAAGCCGACGCCCTCGCCGACCCAGAACGTGCCGAAAGCGGCCAGCATGACGCCGACACCGAACTTCAGGGCGTTCTCGGGCACGTTGGCCAGTGGCTTGTGCAGCCACAGGCCGAGCAGGACGACCACGCCGAGCGCCAACAGCGCCCCCGCTGCGGCGGGTAGCAGCATGCGGCCGCCGGCGCC
>JBDTIO010000167.1:0-4671 GCA_039936375.1 Caldimonas sp.
GTCGACTCGATGCAGGACATGCGCTCCGAGATGTGCCTGATCCTCGAGTCGCTCGGCATTCCGGTCGAGGTGCATCACCACGAGGTCGCGCAGGCGCAGATGGAGATCGGCACCAAGTTCTCGACCCTGGTCGAGCGCGCCGACTGGCTGCAGCTGCAGAAGTACGTGATCCAGAACGTCGCCCACTCGTACGGCAAGACCGCGACCTTCATGCCCAAGCCGATCGTCGGCGACAACGGTTCGGGCATGCACGTGCACCAGTCGGTCTGGAAGGGCGGCAAGAACCTGTTTGCCGGCGACGGCTATGCCGGACTCTCGGAATTCGCCCTGTTCTACATCGGCGGCATCATCAAGCACGCCCGTGCGCTCAACGCCATCACCAACCCGGGCACCAACAGCTACAAGCGGCTGGTGCCGGGGTTCGAGGCGCCGGTCAAGCTGGCCTACAGCTCGCGCAACCGGTCGGCGTCGATCCGCATTCCCTACGTGCCGAACCCGAAAGGCCGCCGCATTGAGGCGCGCTTCCCGGATCCGCAGGCTAATCCGTACCTGGCGTTCTCGGCCCTGCTGATGGCCGGGCTCGATGGCGTCGAGAACAAGATCCACCCGGGCGAAGCGGCGACCAAGGATCTTTACCATCTGCCGCCTGAGGAAGACGCGAAGATCCCGACCGTCTGCTCGAGTCTCGAACAGGCGCTCGACTATCTCGACTCGGGCCGCGCGTTCCTGACCAAGGGCGGCGTCTTCACCGACGGCTACATCGACGCCTACATCGAGCTGAAGATGCAGGAAGTGACGCGCTTTCGGATGACGACGCACCCGGTCGAATTCGACATGTACTACAGCCTGTAGCGCCTCACTTTACCGTCTCCTCCGTGTGATCGTGCAGTCGCGCTGGCGGCAAGCTGCGCGACAATCCGCTCCGGCCTGTCGGCGCGGCCCGTTCGGCCGGCGTTGATGGGCTGGAGACGACGACATGAGACTGCTTCCTTCGCTGCCCGGGGCCATCGCCCTTTCATCCGTACTCTGGATCGCTGCCGCTTCTGCTGCTTCGGCGCAGGCTTCGGCCTCCGAAGGTTCGGTGACGTATCGCTGCCCCGGCAACGAATACAAGAACACGATTTCCGCCAAGGAAGCAGAGAAGGCCGGCTGCAAGAAGCTAGAAAGCGCGCCAATAACGGTGTTCCAGACGACGAAGCCACGTGGTCCAGTGCCGGCGATGGCGGGAAGCGGCACGGCGCGCGTCGATCCCTCGGCCCAGCGCGCCCGGGACAGCGACGCCCGCCGCATCCTCGAGCAGGAGCTCAGGAGCGAAGAGGATCGCCTGGCCGCGCTGAAGAAAGACTACAACAACGGCCAGCCGGAGCGTACCGGCGATGAGAAGAACTACCAGCGCTACATTGATCGCGTCGGCGAAATGAGCGCCGCCATCTCGCGCAAGGAAGCCGACATCGCCGCCATCCGGCGCGAGATCCAGAAGCTGCCACCGGCGCTGTCGCAGCCGGTGCTGTGACCGCACCAGGCGCCGCCGAGCCAGGCGCTCCGGGCGCCGACGAAGCGGCCGGCCATGCCGGGCTCGACCTGCTGGCGACGATGGTCGCCATCGTCACGCCCGAGGGCCACTGCATCTTCTGCAACTCGGCATTCGAGAGCGTCCTCGGCCTTTCGCGCCGCAACATGTCGCGCAGCTCGGTGTTCGATTGGTTCGTCGATGCGCCGCTGCTGCGCGACACCGTCGGCGCGGTCAGCAGCAACGCCTTTGCGACCAGCCGTCTCGATGCCCAGCTCAAGCGCCCGGGCGCGAGCCACGGCGAGACGCTGCCGGTGCGCGTCATCGTCAATCAGATCGAAGCGTCGCCCAATGTCGTCTTCGAGCTCGTCGAGATCGAGCAACAGACCCGTCAGGAACGCGAGGAACGCGCGCTCGAGCAGGCGCATGCCACCAAGGAGCTGATCCGCAACCTCGCGCACGAGATCAAGAACCCGCTCGGCGGCATTCGCGGCGCCGCCCAGCTGCTCGAGATGGACATCGAGTCGCGGACGCTGACCGAATACACGCAGGTCATCATCAAGGAGGCTGACCGCCTGCAGGCGCTGGTCGATCGCCTTCTGGCGCCGCACCGCAAACCGCACGTCTCGGGCGACGTCAACATTCACGAGGTCTGCGAGCGGGTGCGGGCGCTGATCGTCGCCGAGTTTCCGCGCGGCCTGGCCACGGCGCGCGACTACGACACCTCGATTCCCGAGTTCAGGGGCGATCGCGAGCAGTTGATCCAGGCGGTGCTGAACATCGCCCGCAACGCCGCCGAAGCGCTGGCCGAGCGCATCGGGATCGGCGACGCGAAGATCAACTTGCGCACACGTGTCGCCCGCCAAGTGACGCTCGGCAAGCACCGCTATCGTCTGGCACTGGAATTGCATATCGAGGACAACGGCCCGGGAGTTCCGGAGTCGTTGCGCGAGCGGATCTTCTTTCCGCTCGTGTCGGGCCGCGAAGGTGGCTCGGGACTCGGCCTCACACTCGCGCAAACCTTCATCCAGCAGCACCATGGCACTGTCGAATTCGAAAGCGAGCCGGGCCGTACGGTGTTCAAGGTCGTGATCCCTCTTCAATGAAACCCATCTGGATCGTCGACGACGACCAATCGATCCGCTTCGTGCTCGAGAAGGCGCTGACTCGAGAAGAGTTCACCGTTCGCAGCTTCACGAATGCCCGCGACGCGCTCGCCGCGTTCGACGACGACGAACCGCAAGTGCTGGTTTCCGACATCCGCATGCCGGGCGGCTCAGGCATCGAGCTGCTGAACAAGATCAAGGCGCGCATGCCCGATCTGCCGGTCATCATCATGACGGCGTATTCGGATCTCGACAGTGCCGTCAGCGCCTTCCAGGGCGGCGCTTTCGACTATCTGCCCAAGCCGTTCGATGTACCGAAGGCGGTGGACCTGATTCGCCGCGCGGTCGAGGAAAGCCTGCACGAAGGCGAGAGCGAGACGCCGGCCACGCAAGTGCCCGAGATGCTCGGCCAGGCGCCGGCCATGCAGGACGTCTTTCGCGCCATCGGCCGCCTCAGCCAGAGCATCGTCACGGTGCTCATCACCGGCGAATCAGGCTCGGGCAAGGAGCTCGTCGCCAATGCGCTGCACAAGCACAGCCCGCGCTCGACCGGTCCGTTCGTCGCCATCAACACGGCGGCGATACCGAAAGACCTGCTCGAATCGGAATTGTTCGGCCACGAGCGCGGCGCCTTCACCGGCGCCCAGACGACGCGGCGTGGCCGCTTCGAGCAGGCCGACGGCGGCACCCTCTTTCTCGACGAGATCGGCGACATGCCGTTCGAGCTGCAGACGCGTCTCTTGCGGGTCCTGGCCGACGGCCAGTTCTATCGGGTCGGTGGCCACAACCCGATGCGCAGCACCGTGCGCGTCATCGCCGCGACGCACCAGGACCTCGAGGCACGCGTCAAGGCCGGCTCGTTTCGCGAAGATCTGTTCCATCGTCTCAACGTCATTCGGCTGCGCCTGCCGGCGCTGCGCGAGCGCCAGGAAGACATCCCGTCGTTGACGCGTTTTTTCCTGCAGAAGAGCGCGCGCGAGCTCGGCGTCGAAGGCAAGCGCATCACCGAAGCGGCCTTGGCGCGGCTGATGCAATTCAACTTTCCTGGCAACGTTCGCCAACTCGAGAACATCTGCCACTGGCTGACGGTGATGGCGCCGGCGCAGCTCGTCGACTCCAAGGATCTGCCGCCCGAGCTGCAACCACACCCGGGGTCGAAGGCGACCGTCGCGGCCACTGACTCGCCCGCGCCAGCACACGCCGATTCGCTGTCGCCGGCATCGATCGCTCCCGCGACGGCGTTGCCGATCGCCGTCGATGCCGCCGAGCCACCGGCGTCGAGCTGGCTCACGGGCCTCGAGCAGGAAGCGCGCGAAATGCTGCGCGCCGGCGAGCCGATGGTCTGGGAGGCACTGATGCGGCGCTTCGAAGCACAACTGATCCACACCGCGCTCGAGATCACCCGCGGTCGACGGATCGAGGCCGCGCAAAAGCTGGGCATCGGCCGAAACACGATCACGCGCAAGATCCAGGAGCTTGGGCTCGACGAGAAGTAGCCACCACGCCTGCCGGCCGCGTTCAGCCGCCCGTGCAGCGTCGCTAGAGACTCATCCAGGCCAGCACGCCGAGAACGAGGCCGATGGTCGCCACGACGTACACGCCGTACTGCAGGCGGCGGCTCCGGGTAAGCAGCGCGATCGCTGCCAGGGCTATCGAGATCTGCAGGGCCGTCGTCGCCTGCTGCCAGCGATGCTCTTCGTGGATCTGGTGCTCGGTCCTTTCGCCCCATTCGAGCGATTCCTTCTCCATCTCTTCGGCCTTCTTCTGGATCTCGGCCTTCTCCGCCTTGCGGCGCTCGGCCTCCGCGCGATAGAAGTCTCTACGCGCTTCGGGAACGATCTCCATGGCCAGCTCGGAAAGGTACTGCCGACTGCTCTTGGCCTGATAGAACGCCCACTGGTTGGCCGCTTCGGTCTTCTTGATCGCCGACTCGTTCTTGTAGAGGCCGGCGTCGAGCTGCGCCAGGCCGCCCATGTACGAAAAGATCGCGCCGAACGTGGCGATGATTGCGGTTGCCACGGCGAGGTGGCCGGCCATGCCGTGCGGCTCGGCCTC
>JBDTIO010000168.1:0-3580 GCA_039936375.1 Caldimonas sp.
CTGCGAAGAAGGCCGCGAAGAAGGCGGGCAAGAAGGCGGCGAAGAAGTCGCCTGCGAAGAAGGCCGCGAAGAAAGCGGGTAAAAAGGCGGCCAAGAAGGCCCCTGCCAAGAAGGCGGCCAAGAAGGCGCCTGCGAAGAAGGCACCCGCGAAGAAGGCCGCTGCCGCACCTGCGGCCGCACCGGCCGCACCCGCGGCGCCGGCGAAAACAGCGCTGAGCCCACAAGCGGCTTGGCCGTTTCCGACCGGAAGCAAGCCCTGAGGGCCGACGGACGCATTCGCGTCCGTCGATCAAACCCGGCTACGGCCGGGTTTTTTTCGTCTCAGGGGTCTTACTACGCTGATGGCACTTGTGCCACCAGCGTAGTAAGACCCCGTCTCAGCCCGACGTGTCGCGCCTGGCGTGCTAGTGCCCCGCGGGGAGCTCGCCCAACGAGCGCGCGAGCTTCACCTCACGGCATGATCTGCGTGTCGGCGAAGCCGTGCGACGGCCCGAGCGGCATGAGATTGGCGTTGTCTTCCGCCGCACGCTCGGCGACGGCAAGCGCCTGTTCCAGCTCTCGTGTGCGCTTGCGGTTCGCGGCGCTGTCGGACACGACGCTGCGCTGCTCCGCGAGTTCCTTCTTCAGAGCCTCGATCTGCTTTTTCGCCTGCAACGTCTGCTGCTGCGAGAAAAGGCGCCCCTGATCGCTCTTGTGCAGACGCTGCGCTGCGACGAAAAGCTTTCTGCCGTACCACCAGCGGCAGGCCGCCCAAGTTGCCAGCGATGCGACCGCAAGGCCGACAACGAGGGCGATTGCGATCGTGGGTGACTGGCGCATGTCCATGGTTTGGCGCTTCGGATGATTGTGGGCGAACTTGAGAAATAACCGGCTCAGCCGGTGACGAATGTGCGGTCCGGCACATGATTCTGCCCGCCGCGACTGGCGATCTTCTGAGCGCCGAGCCGGTTTCCCAACTGCGCACATCGTTCGAGCGACCAACCGCGCTCCAGGCCATAGAGCAGTGCACTCCTGAAGGCGTCGCCACAACCGGTCGGATCGACGACGCGTTCGGCCGCAATCCCGGCCACATGCATTCGCTGGCCCGCCTGCCAGACGTCGCAGCCGTCGGCACCCAATGTGACGACGATGCCGCGCAGGTGCGATCGGGACATCGACTCGAGACTCAGCCCGGTCCGCTCGCTGAGCATCTGCGCCTCGTAGTCGTTGACGGCGACCCATGTCGCCTGGCCGATGAAGTTGCGCAGCGCCGCACCGTCGAACATCGGCAGGCCCTGGCCAGGATCGAAGATGAAGGGCACCTTCGCAGCGGCGAGCTGTTCGGCATGGCGCAGCATGGCCTCGCGACCGTCAGGGGCGATGATCGCCAGAGCGAGTTCGTCGCGCGCCGGAATCGGGATCTGATGTGCCGTCTGCATCGCCCCCGGATGGAACGCGGTGATCTGGTTGTTGTCCAGGTCGGTCATGATGAAGGCTTGCGCCGTGTATTCGCCTGCGACAGCTCGCACGTGCTCGGTGCTGACTCCCCAGGAGCGAAGGCGCTCGACGTATTCGGCGCCATCGCTGCCCACGGCGGCGACGACGATGCACTCGCCACCGAGCGCGGCGAGGTTGTAGGCGATGTTGCCGGCACAGCCACCGAATTCGCGGCGCAGACTCGGCACCAGGAACGAGACGTTCAGGATGTGCAGCTGATGCGGCAGGATCTGTTCCGCAAAGCGCCCTGGGAACGTGGCGATGCTGTCGAACGCGAGCGAACCGCAGATGAGGGTGGCCATTCAAGCTCCGTGGATGCGCCGAGCGGCGGCTGGGTCAGGGATAGAAGATTTCGACGGTGTAGCCGGCGACGCGATAGTTGCTGGCATTGAGCATCACTTGCAACGCAGTTTCGGTGCCCGGTTGCAATACGTTGCTGGCTGCGAAGTCGCGGGGCGCCAGGGCGCGCCGCGCGACCAGCCGGCCATTGCCATCGGTCAGGCTGAGATCGATCGATGGCATTGCAAGAGGCAGCTGAGCCCGGCTGTGCAGAGTGACCGAAAGAACGAACCCGTCGAAGCCGATGGCGCGCGTGAGCGTCGTGCTTTCCACCGAGACATCGTCGATGCGACGTGGCGCCCCCAGCGTGCAACCTGCGCTTCGGCACCAGGCGCTCAGCGTCGGCCGCAGTGCCGGCCACTGCGCCGCCACCGCGTCCCGGTAGTGGTGTGCGACCTGCGCCGCAAGGCCGAGCGCGGCGAGTACTGACACGCCGATGAATGCAAGGCGGACCGGCGCGCTGCGCCAGCGCGCACGGCGATCGGCGCGGCGCAGGAAATCAGGCTGCTGGCTGGCTCGCTCCAGGGACTGGCCGGCCTCTGCGGGCGGGTCGACCAGCGTCGTATCTGGGACCGAGGCGTTTTCGGCGAACAGGTCGGAGTCGAAGCGGGCGTCTGAAAATTCGAGCCGGTCGCGCGCATCGAGCTCGACCGGCGCGCGCTCGCTTTCGGCACCGCGCCGGCGAAAAAGATGGGCATCGATCGGATCGGCGAGGAGGCCGTCTATAGCTGCCTGCGGCAGCCCGAAGATCGGATCGGACCCCTTCGGCGTTGCCTCGGCCGGGATGGCGCTTCGTATCGGCTCGGCGACCGGGATCGCCGCAGGGGTCGGCACCGCGGTCGATACGTCCCACTCGGGCGGCATGTCGCGGCCCAGATCGAAGAGACCTTCGAGGGCGTTGAACACGGCATTGCAGCGACCGCAGCGGACCCAGCCCTCGGAAACCTTGAGTTGATCCTGGACGACGCGGAAGACGGTTCCGCACGAGGAGCAGCGCGTCGCCAGACTCATCGTGAAATCATGCCATGCAGCGTCAAGCGCGCCGGACGCCGGTCATCAGGATCCAGCCATCGTCGGCGTCGGCGACCACAAGATCGAGCCACGGTGCGTAGGCTTCGCGCAACCCGCCGGCCTGGCGATCGAGGATGCCGGAAAGTACGAGATCGGCACCGGCGGCCAGATGGTTCGCCAACAAGGGCGCCATCAGCTTCAGCGGCGTCGCGAGGATATTGGCCAGGATGAGAGCGTACCGATCCGAAACGTCCGGTATGTCTTTCATGCGAACTCGCACGCCATTCGCCAGCGCATTCGAGCGGGTCGTTTCGACGGCCGCCGGGTCGATGTCCACGGCATCGACCGCTTCAGCGCCGAACAGACATGCTGCGATGGCCAGCACGCCCGAGCCGCAGCCGTAATCGAGCACGCTCTTCCACGATTCGCCACGTTCCCCTGCGGTGCGTGCGACCCAACGCAGGCACATCCGGGTGGTCGGGTGCGTACCGGTGCCGAAGGCCATGCCCGGGTCGAGTCGGATCACCCTGCCGGCGCCCGCCGGCGGTGCCGACCACGTCGGCACGATCCAGAAATCCGGTTCGATCTCGATCGGCCCGAAGTGCGATTGCGTGAGACGGACCCAGTCGCGATCGGCGACCGGAGCGATGGTTTCGACGTGGCACGCCAGGTCGCTGCCCGCCGCGACCACACTGGCGGCCGCCGCCAGGGCGGCGGATTCGTCGGCGAAGAGCGCGGCGAGGCGCGCTCTTCG
>JBDTIO010000169.1:0-5926 GCA_039936375.1 Caldimonas sp.
GATGCGGTGATGCGGGCCATGTCAGCGGGCTCCCTCACGCTTTGCGGTGCCGCCTTGCGGCTGCCGATGCGCTTGCGCGTCGCCGCCCTCGCCGACCACGCGGTTGCCTTCGACGGATCGGCCACCAGCCACCATCATCGCGCGGTATTCATCCTCGCTCATGCCCGTCATGCTGCCGGCCATCTGCTGGAACGACTTGCCGTCGGTTGCGCCGATCTTGGCGAGGAAATAGATGTTGCCGCCGAGGCCGATGCAGCGATTGAGATCGCGCGCCAGCACCGCCTGCTTCTGCTCCTCGGTCATCGGCCACTCGTCGAGGTAGGCGCGCTCGTCGGCCTTGAAGCGGGCCCGGTTGGCGGCCTTCATGAGCGACATGCAGAACTGGTTGAGGTGGTAGCCGCGGCGCGACTGCTCGGCGTCGAAGATCGTCGTGCCGGGCACGTCGAGGTAAGGCTTGTCGAGAGACATCAGACCTCTTCCGGCCAGTACAGGCGCATCGGGTTGTCGACGAGGAGCTTCTGCTGCAGCGCCGGGGTGGTGGCAATGTGCGGGATGAAGTCGATCAGCAGGCCGTCGTCGGGCATGTGGTCCTTCAGGTTGGGGTGCGGCCAGTCGGTGCCCCAGAGCACGCGGTCGGGGAACGTGTCGACGATGCGGCGCGCGAACGGAACCACGTCGCGATAGGCGTTGCGCTCGCCATTCAACGCCTTCGGGCCGGTCACGGAGAGACGCTCCGGGCAGCTCACCTTGCACCAGACGTTGGCGTGCTCGCGCATGAACGAGGCGAAGCGCTCGAACTGCGGCCCATTCACCGGCAGGCTCACGTCGGGCCGGCCCATGTGGTCGAAGACGATGGTGGTCGGCAGGGCGCTGAAGAAGTCCCACAGCTCGGGCAGGTCGACTGCCTCGAAATAGATTACCACGTGCCAGCCGAGCGGGGCAATGCGCGAGGCGATCTCGAGCAGCTCGTCTTTCGGCGTGAAGTCGACCAGGCGCTTGACGAAGTTGAAGCGCACGCCGCGTACGCCGGCGGCGTGCATGTCCTGCAGTTCCTGGTCGCTGACGCTGCGCCGCACGGTGGCCACGCCTCGGGCTCGCCCATCCGAATGCAGCAAAGCATCGACCATGGCGCGGTTGTCGGCGCCGTGGCAGGTCGCCTGGACGATGACGTTGCGCTCGAAACCGAGGTGGTCGCGCAGCGCGAACAGCTGCTCCCTCGAGGCGTCGCATGGCGTGTACTTGCGCTCGGGCGCATAGGGGAATTGGGCGCCGGGTCCGAAGACGTGGCAGTGCGCATCGACGGCACCGGGCGGCACCCGGAACGCGGGCCTCGACGGCTTCGCGTACCAGTCGAGCCAGCCCGGCGTCTTGGTGAATTCCATGGCTCGCTTCGCCTTCGTCGTCAGCTCGGCCGCGTGACCGATGCCAGGATGCGGTCGGCCTCGGTGCGCCAGTCGGCGCTGCGCGCGAAGCCGCTCTCGCCGCGCTGACCGAACAGGCCTCCGTCGGCCAGGTCGGCGACCCATGCCTGGCGCTCGGCGGTGCCCGCGGACGACCACGGCGTGAGGCCCGCCTCGCGTACCGTCTCGGCGACCTCGCGGACCTCTTCGCTGCGCCGCCGGCCATGCTCGATGACACGCTGGAAGAAATAGGCGGCTTGCTTTTCCCAGTCGATGCCGGGAAAAGTTTCGCGCAGCGACGCCAGCACCGCGTCCTCGACGCCGTAGGCGCGGGCGGTGGTGAAGCTCTCGATTACCATCGCCTCGAGGCCTTTGATCATCACGCTGCGGCACATCTTGATGGCTGACGCGACGCCCAGCCGCTCGCTGGCCACCCGCGGTGCGAAGCCGAGCACCTCGAGCGCGGGCGCCAGCGCCGCCGCGCTCGACCCGCCGAGCAGCAGCGGCACCTTGATGCGGTGGGGTGGGATCGATGTCATCACCGCGCCTTCGACGTAGCGGCCGCCGGCTCCGTCGATCAGCGCGGCGGCGCGAATCTTGGCGCCCGGCGACGCCGAGTTGAGATCGAGGAAGAAGGCGTCGCGTCGGATCGCCGGCGCGCACGCCTCGGCGACGCCGACCGCCTGGCTCGCGGTCACCGCCGAGACGATCAGGTCTGCCTGGGCAGCGACGACGGCGTGGCTCGGCATCAGCGCGACGCCGTGCGTCCGGGCGTGGCCGCGCATCGACGTGCCGGCGTCCTGTGCCAGCTTCAGGTCGAAGGCGCTGACGCGAATGCCGCGCTGGCGCAGGTCTTCGGCCAGGATGCGGCCGACTTCGCCGTAGCCGACGAGGCCGACCTGCCACTCCTTGGGAGACGATTCGCCCATCTGTTTCAGTGAATCAATCGATGTACCGGAGGCCGGCTTTTTCGAGCGGCCCGCGCATGTCGTACATGTCGAGGCCGAGCACGCCGGCGGCGAGCTTGGCGCGCTTGTCGCTCTCGAGCGACTCGCGCTTTTGCGCCGCGTCGGCGACCTGTTGCGCGAAGGCCGCGGGCACGACGACCACGCCGTCGGCATCGGCGACGATCACGTCGCCCGGGTTGACGAGCGCGCTGGCGCAGACCACCGGCACGTTGACCGAGCCGAGCGTCGCCTTGACGGTGCCCTTGGCGTGCACGGCGCGGCTGAACACGGGGAACCCCATCTTCTCGAGCTCGGCGACGTCGCGCACGCCGCCGTCGATGACGAGGCCTCTGGCGCCGCGCGCCTTGAACGAGGTGGCGAGGAGGTCGCCGAAAAAGCCGTCGTCGTTGTCGGTGGTGCAAGCGGCAACGACGACGTCGCCCGGCTGCAGCTGCTCGGCCACGACGTGCATCATCCAGTTGTCGCCCGGCTGCAGCAGCACGGTGACGGCCGTGCCGCACATCGCCGCCTGGGGATAGATCGGCCGCAGGTACGGCTTCATCAAGCCGATCCGCCCCATCGCCTCGTGGATCGTGGCCACACCGAAGCGCGCCAGCTGGTCGACGGCGGCCCGGTCGGCACGCGCGATGTGCCGCTTGACGACGCCCAGGGTGTTCATCGGAATCGGCATGGTCACAGTCCTTTTCTCTTCAGCGCCGCGTCGAGGCGAGGATAGACGCGGCGGGCGTTGCCTTCGTAGATCTGGTGGCGATCGTCGCCGACGACGATCGTCGAGGCCTCGATATAGCGCCTGGTATCGTCGTAGTAATGGCCGGTCTCGGGATCGATGCCGCGCACCGCGCCGATCATCTCGCTCGCGAACAGGATATTGCGCACCGGGATGACCTTCGTCAGCAGGTCGATGCCGGGCTGGTGATAGACGCAGGTGTCGAAGAAAACGTTGTTCAGCAGATGGTCCTTCAGGAGTGGCTTCTTCAGCTCCTGGGCCAAGCCGCGAAAGCGCCCCCAGTGGTAGGGCACCGCGCCGCCGCCGTGCGGAATGACGAAGCGCAAGGCCGGGAAGTCCTTGAAGAGATCGGAGGTGAGGCACTGCATGAACGCCGTCGTATCGGCGTTCATGTAGTGGGCGCCGGTGGTGTGAAAGGCCGGATTGCAGCTCGTGCTCACGTGCACCATCGCCGGGATGTCGTACTCGATCATCTTCTCGTAGATCGGGTACCAAGACCGGTCGGACAACGGCGGCGAGGTCCAGTGACCGCCCGACGGGTCGGGATTGAGATTGATGCCGACGTTGCCGTAGTCCCTGACGCATTTGTCGATCTCGGGAATGCATGTCGCCGGATCGACGCCGGGTGACTGCGGCAGCATCGCCGCCGGCACGAAGTGGTCGGGAAAGAGCTGGGCGACCCGAAAGCACAGCTCGTTGCAGATCGCCGCCCAGGTCGAGCTGACGTTGAAGTCGCCGATGTGGTGGGCCATGAAGCTGGCGCGCGGGCTGAAGATCGTCAGGTCGGAGCCACGCTCCTTCATCAGGCGCAGCTGGTTGCTCTCGATCGACTCGCGCAGCTCGTCGTCGCTGATCTTCAGCTCAGCGAGCTTCGGCGCCAGGGCCGGGTCCTCGATGGCCGCGATCTGCCGGTTGCGCCAGGTCTCGAGGGCCTTGGGGGCAGTGGTGTAGTGGCCGTGGCAGTCAATGATCATCGAGTTCTCCGGCGTCGGAACGAGGATTCTGCCGCGCCTGCGCGACCGCGTCCGTTGACCGCGGGGACCGTGGGCCGGTCGAGCATCGGTGCGACACAATGACCTCGCCCATTCATGTGCAGGAGCTCGCGTGACAGCGCCCATCAAGCTCATTTCATCCATGGCGACGCGCCAGGTCCTCGCCGACCTGATCGCCCAGTTCCAGCCGGCGTTCGGGCAGGCGATCGAAACGGAAGCGGTGGGCGGCATAGATGCCGCGAGGCGGGTGCGGGCCGGCGAGTCGTTCGACCTCGTGGTCCTGGCGTCGAACGTCATCGACGACCTCATTGCCGACGGGATGCTGTTGCCGCAAAGCCGGGTCGATCTGGTGCGCTCGGGCATCGCCGTCGCGATCCCCGCCGGCTCGCCGCGCTTGCCGATCGACTCCGAGGCCGCCGTTCGCCATGCGGTCGAGGGCGCCCGAAGCCTCGCCTACTCCACCGGCCCGAGCGGTACGCATCTGGCGCAGCTGTTCGATCGATGGGGCATTGCCGACAGCGTCGCGGCCCGTCTGGTGCGGCCGCTGCCCGGGGTTCCGGTGGCGAGCCTGCTCGTCGAGAAGAAGGTGGAGCTGGGCTTCCAGCAGGCGAGCGAGCTGATGAACGTTCCCGGCGTCGACGTGCTCGGCCCCTTGCCGCCGTCGATCCAGGCGCTGACCACGTTTTCCGCCGGCATCTGTGCCACGTCGGCCGAGGCCCACACCGCTCGTGCCTTGCTCGAGCTGCTGGCCTCGCCGGCGGCCGCAGCCGCCAAGATCAGGAATGGCATGGAGCCGGTATAGAGGTTCGCCGGCCGATGTCGAAGCCGTCGAGCGCGCGATCCGATCCCCGTAGCTCAGCCGCCTGGAGTCAACCCCATCGCCTGACGGGCCACGGCATAGCCATAGCGATAGCTGGAGCTGTTCGGGTGAAAGCCGTCGCTGGCGAAATGTCGGCGACGATCCTTGGCGAAATGGGTCGCATGCATCAGCGCCGAGAAGTCGACGAACGAGACGCCGTGCTGCGCTGCGCTTCGCGCGAAGACGGCACTCGCAGCGCGCGAGCGCGCGGCCATCAGCCAGGAATAGGGTGGTGGGAACAAGGGCGCCCAACCGAGGTTCGGAGGGCCGAGCCAGACGGTCCGGTGGGCGAGCCGAGCCAACTCCCGCATCAGCGCCTCGCAGCCGTCGGCAAGCTTGTCAGTGGGTGTCGCCCGGACGATGTCGTTGCCGCCCACATGCAGAACCGCGACGTCGAAATGCAATCCCGAGGCGGTGCACTTCTTCGCTTGCGTCAACGTGTCGGCAATGCGCGCCCCCGACTCGCTGACGTTGACGATGTCTGCATTCGGAAAATCAGCGGCCAGCAACCCGGCAATCGATTCCTCGGGAAGGCGCGCGCCGACGCCCACCCCGGTGCTGTCGCCCAGGATCAGGATGGCCGTTCCCTTGGCGGCGAGGCGACGCTCGTAGCGGTGGCCTCGCGACGCCAGCGATCGGGCGCGAGCCACACCGCGCCAGAAGAGCGCAAGCTCCAGCACCGCTCCCGAGACGAGCAGCAGCGGCAGCAGCACGCCGGGCTTGCGAAGGAGTTGCGGCGTACTCACGGGGTTCCCGAGCGAAGACAACGGAGAGGAGAAGACCAGACATTCTTCTTGCCGCGCCGAAACGCGGTCAAGCGAACCAGCGGCCGCGTTTGTGTAGGCACAGGCCGTCTCAGGTCGCCTTGACGCGCGCCATCGCCGAAGCCGGAAGCTGCCGGCCCGTCGCCGCAGAGATCGTCGCGGCGATCTCCTCGTCGGAGCGACCGATCTTGCGCAGTTGACCGATCTCCGCGGCGA
>JBDTIO010000170.1:0-7632 GCA_039936375.1 Caldimonas sp.
ACAACTGCTTCTGGCCGCGAAAGAGCCATCGACGTGCGCACGCCATTGCCATGCTCTGTCCGGCGCCGTAGGAGCAAGGGGATAACCCAATTGCAGCGTGCGTGGCGATCCCAGACTCTGCGCATCAAACCCACCAGCATCAGAAGAAGCACTATGACCAGCGCTGTCGATTTCGTCGTTGTGGGTGGCGGCTCGGCGGGCGCTGTAATCGCCGCCCGGCTCTCGGAGGATCCAGCCTGTCGCGTCGTCTTGATCGAGGCGGGCGGCAAGCCGCCCGCGAAGGAGAGTATTCCTGCTGCGTGCGGAATGCTGCAGCTGGACCCCGCAACCGACTGGATGTACACCGCCGATCCAGGCAAAGCCGGGCTCGGGCTGCGGGATCGCCGGATGATGATGCCGCGCGGCAAGATGCTGGGGGGCTCCTCCGGGATCAACTACATGGCGTATGTGCGGGGCCACCCTGGTGACTTCGACGAGTGGGCGGCGAGCGGCGCTGAAGGATGGGCCTACAAGGACGTGCTGCCCTACTTCATGAAGAGCGAGGGCCTGGTGCCGTCACCGGACATCGTGGTCGACGAAGCCGTACACGGTTTGAACGGTCCCATGGGCGTCTCGGTGCGGTCGCCGGTACTGCAGGGGGCGCGCGCGTTCGTCGCGGCCGCCGAAGCCGCGGGCATTCCGCGCGGCGAATACAACGGCCGGGATCGCGGTGGTCCGAAGGGCGTGGCTTCGCTCTTCCAGATCACCACGCTCAATGGCAGGCGGGCCAGCACGTACCACGCATTTCTGAAGGGTGATGCGGAGCGACGGGTGAACTTGCAAATCATCACCGACGCGCTGGTCACCCGTGTCCTGCTCGAAGAGGCTATAGGTCAGACGACCGCGGTCGGAGTGGAATACCGCGATGCTGCTGGCAACGTTCATTCCGTGTTCGCCAGGAAGGAAGTGGTGCTAAGTGCCGGTGCGATCGGCTCGCCACATCTGTTGCTGCTGTCTGGCATCGGCCCGCGCGGCGAACTCGAGGCCGTCGGCGTACGCTGCCAGGTTGATTCGCCGCACGTGGGCAAGCACTTGAAGGACCACGTGCATGTCGCCTTTGTTTTCCCAGCGCCGGGTGTCGGCGTGTCGATGGCTGAAGTCGGTATGGGGTTCGGCCCCGATGTGCTGCGCCAGCCCGCCGGGCCCTTGCCGTCCGATCCCGCGGACGACGCAAAACTGCCGCCACAGCTGCAGAGCTTGAAGAAGGAGGCTGAGCGCCGCCTCGCCGAATGGACGACGACCGGCAGCGGCTTGATCTCGTCGTCGCTCTATGACGCCGCTGCTTGGTTCTCCACCGGCTTGGGCGACGCACATACGCACGACGCGCAGATCGCCTTCTTTGCCGGCGTAGGAAATGCCAAGGGGTTTCAGAACCGGTTGCGTATTGATGTCGAGGCGTACTTCGGCGACCCAGACAAGTACCTGACTCCAGATACCGAGAGCATCATGCTTTTGGCCAACCCAGTGCAGCCCCATAGCGAAGGTGAGATCGTTCTCGAAAGCAACGACCCGGCGAAACACCCCACCATACGCATGAATTACTTCGGCGATCCGCACGACATGAAGGTCATGCTTGCGGTAATGCGCAAGGTACTGGCCATCGCCGCCAGGTGGCCCGGGCCGAACAAGCTCGGGGTGCAGTTCATGCCGCCCGCCCTCGCCAGCAAACACGGTCACTCAGACACCGACGAACCGAGCGATGCGCTTCTGGAGGACCTGGCGCTGCACTACGCATGGACGGTTTACCACCCGACCAGCACCTGCCGTATTGGCAGCGTTGTAGACCCGCGTCTTCAACTGATCGGCGTGAAGAACCTGCGCGTAGCCGACGCAAGCGTCATGCCGAACATCGTCAGCGGCAACACCAACGCCGCATCCATCATGATCGGCGAGAAAGCAGCCGAGATGATCGCCGCCGACCACGCCGTGAAGCTCGACGAATTCGTCGGCTGAAATCCGGAGACAGTGACGCGACAAGCGGGATACGTAGCCTTAGCCCGACTCAACAACTCGACGTGCCGGCCGCGTAAGGCCCCCAGCCGATGACACTCCGGCTGATCGGTCGGCGGGCGATGATCAACGACCATTTGTGCATCCGCCTGTTCAGACGCCACGCGCGGAATCCTTCAGTCGATTTTTCCGAAGGAAGATAGATCTGAAGTCGCGCTAATTAAGTGCCTCATAGCCTCCGCTCGCGACCGGCAGCTTCTGCCGGGACCGTGCGTACGTCGCGGCGCCCGGAAGTTGCCGTTCGTTGTCGCGCCGGCGCGGCCGACCGCTCGCAGAGCATCGGAACTTCGAGTCGACCCAAACCAGGCATCTGATCACCGAGACTGACAGTGTCAAATCGGTCATTCGAAAAAGACAAACTGGAGCTATTTGCTGACAGTCACACCTTCGTGACCCAGGTGGAAGACCATCAGGTCTTCGCCAGCCACGATCGGCCCGCTGTAGTTCTTGTGCGCCAGGTCAACGACCTCCTGCGCCGTCATCGGCTTCACTTGCGGCGTGCCCAGCAGCGAGAAATGGTAGAAGACCGCAAGCTTGGGCTTCGTTCGCTCAAAGATGACACCTGCTTCTTCCGGCTTGGTGTGATGCGCAAGGATCACCTGGAATACCGGCGAGGCAAGCAGTTCCGGGCGAACAGCGGCGACCTGATGGATCAGCAGATCGGTGCCCGTCGCGTACTTGATCAGGTTTTCGTTGAATCGGGTGTCCCCGGATATAACCGCCGAGCGTCCGCCGTAGTCGATGCGATATCCGAATGCGGGCTTGACGAGTTCACCGTGGTCCACTTCGAAGGCAGTGACCTTCAGTCCGTCGCTGTCGTACACCGTGCCTTCTTTGATCTCGACGACCGAAACCGCAACATTCTCGCGAGCCAGCTTCTGGTCTGAGATACGCGTTTCGATATCCCAGTCGTAAGCCTTCTCCAGGTTTTCCATCATGTTTCTGGTTCCCGTCGGTCCGAACACCTGAAACGCGCCCTTGCGCTGACCAAACGGCGGCTCCAGCCAGCCGGTGAGCCAGAGGTCGGGGATACCGACGATGTGATCGGAGTGCAGGTGCGTGATGAAAAGCTTGTTGGCCGCTCCCAGCGCCACGTGCATCTGAAGAAGCCGTTGGGTCACGCCACGCCCGCAATCGATCAGCAGCGTCTGGCCGCCAGCTTGCACGAGCACACCCGGGCCGAACCGATCTATCGACGGCTGAGGACTGCCAGTTCCCAGCAAGGTCACGCGAAAATCGTCGCCACTGGCCGGGTTTTGTGCTCCCGCCTGTCGGGGCGTGGCCAGGCAAGCGAGACTGGCGATCACCGAAGCACACATTGCTATCCGCCACGATGTCATCTTTGCTCCAGTACGTAGGCCTTTGATGATGCGAAGTCTGCTCGCGCGGCGCGATAACGGCAACGGCAACGGCTAGGACCGCTCCATCCGCGACGCAAATCCACAGCTGGCAATGGACTGGTTCGCGTAAGGAAGACACTATTCCGATCGGGCAGCCCGTATGCCGCCGTTCGTGAACGACAGCAGATGGACCATGCGCAGACAGACACAACCGCCGCAAGGAGTCCGACGGCTACCGAAGGCAATCCGACTTGGCCACCATGAGTTGGCCGAGCGGTAGGCGTGGCACGTTTGCAGCCAAAGCTGCGATGTCGACGCGATCCGAGACGGGCGCGGAGCCCAACACTCGATGGGCATAGCACTCCTTAGGCGTTACACGACGCGAGCGGCGTACGGCCGAGCGTCATCATTTCTCGAAGCTGCGAACGGCCATACTCCCTGCGTCCGTGCGGATCATATGGCCCATCCTGCCGTCTTGCGTGACGTAAACGTCCCAGTGGATTTGAGCACCGGGATTTGCAACCGGGCCAAACGTCATTGTCCCCGAGCAATCAGCGTCGATCGTGTAGGTACCCTGGGGTTTTTCACGGCCGATCTTCCCGCCGCGACTGGACGATTGCTTTCCCGATACGTTCCCTGCACCGTCGAAAACAAGCAGGCCGCGATGAATGCGTTGCACTCCGGAATCGTCCGGCTCAATGTAGCCGCGTCCGGTGAATAGATACTGACCCTTGAGCATCTGCGTTGAACATTGCGCTTGCGCCACCGTGGCAATCAGGGACGAGGCGAGAAAGCCGAGAAATGTTGCAACGATCCGAATCATCGAGCGCTCCATGCGTTTGGGCTGTTGCTGAACGGCGGCGCTCACCAACGGTGGTGCAGAGCCCGTCTACTGGTCACATCGATGGCCGCGGCCGCAAGGCCGCAAGGCCGCAAGTATGGTCATGCACTGCTAGTCACTGGTCCTAGGCGTCAGCGTTTGGATCCCCGGTCGGGTCATGCGCGGAGGGCGATTTAAACGCAGCGAAGCTGCCCGTCATGACTGACAGCTCGTGGCCGCCAAGAGCTGGCGAAGTCAGCCACCCATTCTGTCGTCCTAGCCCGGCATGCGTCCAGCGACCGCTTCCGATCGTCGTGACATTCGCCAGTCGACCCGTTGCTGTCCTTCGGCGAATCGAACTCGTCGCCGGAAGCGGTCTTTAAGTGGTCGAGATGTTGGCGGGAGGCCGGTCGGCCGGGTGGCCCCATATCCCCACCGTAGCCGCAGCGTGCCGGTACCGTATTGCGCACACTACCTTTGCACGACTGGCGATCCGACACTGTCTTCACCAGACACCGACCGGAGAGCGCCATGACCACCACCCACCTGTCCAATTTCGCCACCGCACGCCCCGCGCTGGCCCTAGCTCTTTACCGTGCCCTGCGCAGTGTCTGGTCGGCCCGGCGCGACGCGCGCGGCGCCGACTGTGCGACCATGCACGACCTCGCGTCCAACCAGATCCTGAGCATTGCGAAGCCGCTCGGCACCTTCGTCGAATGCCTACAGGGCTGCGTGTGGATCACCATCGACGCCGACCGGCGCGATATCGTGCTCGCCGCCGGTCAGACCTTTACGGCCGATCGCGACGATCGTTCGCTGATCCAAGCCCTGGCGTTTTCCCGAGTTCGCCTGTCACTGGCCCGCCCGGCAAGCTAACGGGACCGAGGAGGCTGCGCTCGCCGGCGGCCCGGACCGCCTCGGCGCGGGTCTTGCCGCCGAGCGCCTTCATTGCGCCGGCGACGTGCATCTCCACCGTGCGCGGGCTGAGGTTTAGGTCACGCGCAATCTGCTTGTCGGTCTGGCCGAACGCCACCCGCTTCAGCACCTCGCCTTGGCGGGGCGTCAGCTCCGCGGGACGATTGCCCGTGCCGAGGAAGGCACGCACGTGCTGGACGAATCCGCTCCAACTCGGCTCGTTCTCAAAGGGCACGTGGTTGTTGCCCTCTATAGGGACGAAGCGGGCGGCGGGAATCAGCGACGCCAGCCGGCGCCCCTGCTCGAAGCTGACCATCTGGTCGCCCCTCATGTGCAGCGACAGCGTCGGGCACTTCACCTGGGCAGCGGCCGGCTTGACGTTGATGCTGTAGACGGCGCGCAGGTACCTGACCGCCATTTCCGGCGTGGCGGTCGCCTTCTGCAGCTCGTCGAACATTCGGCGCTGCTCGGCGTCGGCATCGGGCAGGAACTTGGAGACGAACAATTGCCGGAACGCCGGCTGCGCGCTGCCCCAACCCAACTCGATGATCTTCAGCAGCGTCTCCGCCTCCTCGACCCGTTTCGGATCGCTGCGCGAGGTGGTGAAGTACGACGTGGCGAAGCCGCCGAAGAGGATCAGCTGGCTGACGCGCTCGGGGTGACGCGCCGCGTAGGTGACCGCGATCGCGGCGCCCTGCGAGATGCCGAGCAGAGGGAAGCGCTCGAGCCCGAGCGTATCGACCACCGCTTCGAGGTCTCGCACCCAGGCATCGAGCGAAATGTCGTCGACGCGGCGCTGTGACAGGCCGCAGCCACGCGCGTCGTAGGTGACATAGCGAAAGCTCGGCGCGAACTCGTGGATCAAGGCTTGGTCAAAGGCGCTCGAATGGTCGAACTCGACGTGCGTCAACCAGGTCGCGGCCTTGACGAAAGGCGCTCCAGCGCCATAGAGCGCCATGGCGAGGTCGACGCCGTCGCTGCTCTTGCAGAATCGGATTTCCTGACTCTCGGACATGCCGCCGCTCCATATGCGGGCTCAGTGTAGGGTCAAGGGCGGGCTTCGAGCACGAGGTTGAAGGGCGTCTCGGCGGCGCGCCGAAAGCGCGTGAAACCGCCCTCACGCACCACGCCTTCAAGCCTCGCCGGGCCGGCCTGCGCGCCTAGGCAGGCGCCGACCTTCTGCGATCGGGAGGCCGGCGTGCAGATGAAGGTCGATGCCGAGTAGTAGAGGCGGCCGACCGGGTTGACGTTGTCCTCGAGTCGGTCGTTGGCAAACGGCTCGACGATGAGCCAGGTGCCGTCGGCGGCAAGGCTGGCGCGCACATGGGCGGCGGCGCCGACCGGATCGCCCATGTCATGCAGGCAGTCGAAGACAGCGACGAGGTCGTAGTCGCTGCCGGGGAAGTCCTGCGCTCGCGCGACCTCGAATCGCACGCGATCGGCGACGCCGGCCGCCGTTGCAGCCTTACGGGCGTGCTCGATTGATGGCGGGTGATAGTCGAAGCCGATGAAGCTCGACGCCG
The DNA here is from genome assembly GCA_039936375.1 of Caldimonas sp. Classification (GTDB taxonomy): domain Bacteria; phylum Pseudomonadota; class Gammaproteobacteria; order Burkholderiales; family Burkholderiaceae_C; genus Schlegelella_A. The sequence continues at coordinate 6,648 of JBDTIO010000170.1, forward strand.
GAAAGGCCTCGGCCATGATGATTGTGGAAGCGCCGTGGCCGCAACCGACGTCGGCAACGCGAGCCCCGGCCTTCAGACGGGCTTCGACACCGTCGAGCGCCGGGATCCAGCTACCGACAAGGTTGGCTGCGTAGCCGGGGCGAAAGAAGCGCTCGGTGCCGTGGAACAGCGTTGCGTCGTGCTCGTGCCAGCCGAGGCCGAGGCCCGTACGCATGGCCTGCGCCATCTTCGGGATCGCCTTCCACTGCGCCACCGCGATCTGGAAGGCGCCCGGGATGAACGCCGGGCCACCCTCCACCGTGAGGGCGAACGCTTGCTCCTCGCTAAGGCTGAACTGCCCGCTCGACGGTTGGTAATCCACGTAGCCACTCGCCACTTGCGCCGACAGCCATTCGCGTAGATAGCGCACGTCGCACTCGGTGCGGCGGGCCAGCGTCTCGACATCGCACGGTCCGTCGGCGAGCCGCTTGTAGAGGCCGAGCTGGTCGCCGATCACGACGGTCGCGGCGTGCATCACGGCGCCGATGTCGCCGACGAAGCGACCCATGAATTCGTTCAGCTTCGTTGCGTCGATGGTCATTGAGATTCCCCATTCGTTGGGCCCAAATCGGGCCGTCCGCTCAGGATGGTGCCGACGCGCCGGGCAACGTAGTCGGTGGACTACGGTAGTCCGCGTCCTCGGCTACGGTAGGGTCTTCGGCGCCGCTGCGGACCGCGAGCGAGCCGAACTCGGTCGCCCACCCCACCGCTTCCTCGCCAGTGTGCCAGTGGGTCGTGAGCACTCGGCGCATGTGCATCTCGACATCCGCGTGCTTGGCTCTAGTGCAGTGTTCCGTTCTGTCTGGAACTTAAGCGGGTGTTGGCACGAATGACTTTCTGCAGGATGTCGCGGGCGCTCTTGGTCCAGATGAACGGCTTGGGGTCGATGTTGTGATGAGCGACGTATTCCTCGATGGCTGTCACGAGTTCGGGCACGCTGGTGAAT
>JBDTIO010000171.1:0-3453 GCA_039936375.1 Caldimonas sp.
AGCGACCTGCTGGCCGACAAGAGCGACGCCGTGCTGCTCGCCGTGGCGCAGCGGCAGAAGACCTTCGGCCTGGCCTGGACGGCGCTGTCGAACGGCGAGATCGGCCTGGCCGAGTGCAGCGAAGGCGAGCTCGACGGCTGGATCGCGCGGCTGGCGCCGGCGGAGCTCCTGGTCGCGGTCGACCTGCCCGCCAGTGCCTGCGACGCCGGCGCATTGACGCTGACGCGCCGCCCCGAATGGCAGTTCGATAGCGCCCTCGGCGCGAGAAAGCTTCTCGCCCAGCTTCGCGTGGCCACGCTCGCGGGCTTCGGCGCCGAGAACCACGTCGCTGCACACGCCGCCGCCGCCGCGCTGCTCAGCTACGCCGAGCATACGCAGGGCCGGGCGCTGACGCACGTGCATCGGCTCGCGGTGCATCGCGCCAGCGATCTGATAGACCTGCCGCCCACGACCCACCGCAACCTCGAGCTGACCCGCACGCTGCGCGGTCAGGACGCGCCGACGCTGCTCTCGACGCTCGATCGCTGCTGCACCGGCATGGGCAGCCGCGCCTTGCGCAGCTGGCTGATGCAGCCGCTGCGCGAACGCCGCGTTGCGACGCAACGGCACGAGGCGATCACGGCGTTGCAGACGACCGGGCTCGACGAGTTGCGCGGCTCGCTGCGGCACCTCGCCGACGTCGAGCGCATCACGGCGCGCATTGCGCTGCGCCAGGCGCGGCCGCGCGAGCTGGCCGGCCTGCGCGCGACCTTGCTCGCGCTGCCCCGCGTTCGCGATGCCGTGCCGGGCGACGGTTCGGTGCTGCTGTCGATGCTCGCCGAAGCGCTGGCGCCGCCGAACGAGATCGCGACTCTGCTCGTGGCGGCGCTGGCCGAAGAGCCGGCGGCGCTGGTACGCGACGGCGGCGTCATCGCCGCGGGGCACGACGCCGAGCTCGACGAGCTGCGCTCGATCGGCCGCGACAGCGACGCCTTTCTGCTCGAACTCGAGGCGCGCGAGCGCAAGCGCACCGGCATCGCCACGCTGCGCGTCCAGTTCAATCGCCTGCACGGCTATTTCATCGAGGTCTCGCAAGGACAGTCGGACAAGGTGCCGGCCGACTACCGGCGCCGCCAGACGATGAAGAACGCCGAGCGCTACACGACGCCCGAGCTGAAGTCGTTCGAGGACAAGGCGCTCTCGGCCGGCGAGCGATCGCTGGCGCGCGAACGCCATCTCTACGACGCGTTGCTCGACGCGCTGGCGACGCACCTCGAGCCGCTCTCCGCGGTCGCCCGCTCGCTCGCCTCGCTCGACGCGCTGGCCGCGCTGGCCGAATGCGCGACTCGCTCGGAGTGGTGTCGGCCGCAGTTTGTCCGCGAGCCGTGCATCGAGATCGAGCGCGGCCGCCATCCAGTCGTCGAAGCGCGCCTGCAGGAGCGCGGCCTCGCGTTCATGGCCAACGACTGCCGGCTCGACGCGAAGCGGCGCATGCTCGTCATCACCGGGCCGAACATGGGTGGCAAGAGCACCTTCATGCGCCAGGTCGCGCTGATCGCGCTGCTCGCGTCCATCGGCTCGTTCGTGCCGGCCGCGTCGTGCCGGCTCGGGCCAATCGACGCGATCCACACCCGCATCGGCGCTGCCGATGATCTGGCCAACGCACAGTCGACCTTCATGGTCGAGATGACCGAAGCCGCGGCGATCGTGCACGGCGCGACGGAGCACTCGCTGGTGCTGATGGACGAGATCGGCCGCGGCACCTCGACCTTCGACGGCTTGGCCCTGGCCGGCGCAATCGCGCACCAGCTGCACGACCGCAACCGTTCGTTCACGCTGTTCGCGACGCACTACTTCGAGCTCACCGACTTTCCCGCGAAGCATGAGCGAGCGCTCAACGTCCACGTGGCGGCCGTCGAGACGGGCGAGGCGATCGCCTTTCTGCACGAAATCGAGCCTGGGCCGGCGAGCCGCAGCTACGGCATCCAGGTGGCCCGCCTGGCCGGCATGCCGGCGCTGCTGCTGCGCCAGGCGCGGGCGACGCTCGAAACGCTCGAAGCCGAGCGCATCGCCCGTCAGCCGCAGAGTGACTTATTCGCGGCCGCGCCGCCGCCCGTCGACGACGCAACGCTCGCGGTCGATTCCACGTTCGACACGGCGTGGAAAGCGCTCGACCCCGATATGCTCACGCCGAAGGAAGCGCTCGACGCGCTCTACCGCCTTCGGGCCTTGCGACAGGAACCCTCATGACCTACTGCGTAGGCGTCAAGCTCGACGCCGGCCTCGTCTTTCTCTCCGATTCGCGCACCAACGCCGGGCTCGACCAGATCTCGACCTTCCGCAAGATGATGATCTACGAGCAGCCGGGCGATCGCTTCATGGTCATGCTCTCGGCCGGCAACCTGTCGATCTCGCAACAGGTGCGTGAAATCCTGCAGATCGAGAAGCTCGAGAACGACGACGGTCCGCCGATCACGATATGGAACGCGACCAGCATGTTCGACGCGGCCCGCGTCCTCGGGTCGGCGATGCGCCGCGTCTACGACCAGGACGGCGACGCCCTGAAGAAGTCCGGCCTGGACTTCAATTCGACGATGATCTTCGGCGGCCAGATCAAGGGCGAGGCGATGCGCCTCTTTCTCGTCTGCTCGGCCGGCAACTTCATCGAGGCGACACGCGAAACCTGCTTTTTCCAGATCGGCGAATCGAAGTACGGCAAGCCGGTGCTCGACCGCATGATGCGGCCGGCCACGCCTCTCGACGAAGCCGCCAAGTGCGTGCTGGTGTCGATGGACTCGACCTTGAAGTCGAACCTCTCGGTCGGCCTGCCGCTCGATCTCGTCGTCTACGAAGTCGATCGTTTTGAAAGCTCGCAGATCGTCTGCATCGACGACCGCAATCCCTACTTCCAGATGATTCGCAACACCTGGGGCGAAAAGCTGCGCGACATCTTCGAATCGATCGACGATCCGCAATGGGCGAGCGAAGGCGCAGCGACGGCGCCGCTTTGCGTGCCGTCGAGTCGCTACGAGGCGATGAAGAAGATCACGAACCCCGGCGAAAAGCTCGTCTGAATCGGGCCCGACGGGCCGGCTGGCGGCCAAGCCGGTCGCTGCGGAATTGACGAGCGAACGCTTGCCTATAATCGCGCTTTACCACCACGGCATTCGCACACGCGGGTGTCGCACGCAATGACCAAGTTCGTCTTCGTCACCGGCGGCGTGGTGTCCTCGCTGGGCAAGGGCATCGCTTCTGCGTCCCTCGCCGCGATCCTCGAATCGCGGGGCCTCAAAGTCACCCTGATAAAGCTCGACCCGTATCTGAATGTCGATCCGGGCACGATGTCACCGTTCCAGCACGGCGAGGTGTTCGTCACCGACGACGGCGCCGAGACCGACCTCGACCTCGGCCACTACGAGCGCTTCATCACGACGCGGATGAAGAAGACGAACAACTTCACCACCGGCCAGATCT
>JBDTIO010000172.1:0-3166 GCA_039936375.1 Caldimonas sp.
ACGCCGCACGGCTCACGCGTAATCATGCCGAGTTCAGTCGGACCGGCTGCGGCCACCTCGTCGTAGACCTTGTCGATGTCGAGTAGAGCAGCGGAATCGCACCGCCACGCCCTCCTAGAACCGGACATGAACGTCGCCATTCATCCGGCTCCTATTGTTCTGCCGTCCTTCCAAGACCCAGTGCGGGAACATCAGAGGTTGCCGGACTTGAATCCGGTCTAGCCACCTGCGTGTTTCCTTCCGGGCGCTTTGGAAGCGTCGGTATTTGCGTCGTGCCCATCGCATCAGGAAGAAGTCCAGCGGACGGAACACAGGGATCAGCGCGGAACGTTGGAAGTGCCCGTAATAGTTGATCCAGCCGGTAATGATCGGCCGGACCCACTTCGCCACTTCTTCTAACGTCAGGTCGTTGCGTCGGTGCAGTCGCCAGCGCCGCACCGTGAGGCGCATCGCGTTGGCTGCCGCACCGCTGACTGCAGGCACGAATCCGATAAACATTTCTCCGTCACGGTTCTTGACTCGCCGGCCTTTAAAGGTAAAGCCCAAGAAGTCGAACTGCTGCACCGGATAGCTGCCCAATCGGTTATCGTCCTTGCAGTACACGATCTTTGTCTTTTGCGGGTGCAATTCCAATTTGCACGCCGCCAACCGCGTTTCGAGCGCCCCCCGCAACGCGAGCGCTTGCTCCTCGCTGCGGCAGTGGCAAATGGCATCATCAGCGTAACGTTCAAAGGGAATGTCAGAGTGGTGCTCCGCCATCCAGCGATCGAACGCCCAATGGAGAAAAAGATTCGCGAGAACGGGGCTCACCACTGAACCCTGGGGCGTCCCTTTCTCTGATCGAATCAGGGTTCCGTCCGGCATGCACACCGGCGCCTTGAGCCACCGCTCTACATAGAGCAGCACCCATGCGCATTGCGTGTGATGTCGGACCGCTCGCATCATGAGGTCATGGTCGATGTTATCGTAAAACCCCTTGATATCGAGATCCAGCACCCAGTCGTACCGCCAGCAACGCCGGCGAGCTGCGTTGAGTGCTTGATGTGCCGAGCGGCCGGGTCGATATCCATAGGAGTCGTCATGGAACAGCGGTTCCAGAATCGCCTCAAGATACCGTTTGGCCACCGCTTGTGCGATTCGATCCGAGACAGCGGGAATTCCCAACGGTCTCGTCTTTCCCTCGCCTTTGCTGATGTCCACCCGACGCACCGGCAACGGCATGTAGCTACCCGAGGCCATCCGATTCCAGAGCCGATAGAGATTGTTTTCCAAATCCCTGTCGAACTCCTCGATCGTCTGATCATCGACGCCTGCCGCACCCCGATTCGCCTTGACTCGCTTATATGCCTCCCACACTTCGCGCTTTGCAATACCAAATGGCTTTGCTTTATCCACGCAGGTCCTCCCATCGCTGGTTGCCCGCGAAATAAAGCTGAACAACGCCGCCCCTTCGGTCCAGTTCCATTACGAAACCTTCGACCCTACTACGAGCGACTCCGCCCCTGTGCTTCGCGTCGGTACTCTGGCTCTTGTGGATGCTGTCCACTTGAGCTTCTCCCTTCACATCGAAACGACAGGTTCTTACGTTCCTTACCAAAGCCTGATTCGGGCTCACGCCACCTTCATGCCGGACGCCGGTTGGGCAATACACAGGTCGCTCCCCAACCTTATCCCGGGACCGAGGCTCCTGGTCCTGGTTTCGACGCCATCTCAGTACGTTACGGCACGTCATCAGCGGTTCACTCGCGTTCGTCTTCCCGAATCACACCTGACGGATTTCAGTCCGCCTTTTCCCACAACGCTCACGACGGGGACTTTTAACCCCCGCCGCTTGTGGCGGTTTGAAGCCTGCTCCTGCAAGCCGACTTCGAGGGGCCTACCCTCATCTTTGGTAAAGCATCAAAGCCGCACCTCCTGTGATGACTTTGTTCGTAACACCCGGCCTCACCGTACATTTGATGTCAAAAGTCCCGAATTCGGATTTATTGGTCAACGCAAACAAGGGAGCCTGTCAGGAATTTTGTGTGTCCGAGCCAGTTGATTAACGGTTAGCCTCGAATCGATCGCCGAACACGATTGCGAATTGCGCCTTTGCCGCACTCCATTCGCGTGGTGGCATTCTCCAATCTTTGGTGATTTTGCGCAATTGCAGCCAGATCAATTTCATTGCCGCCTCGTCGTTGGGGAAATGCCCGCGAGTTCGTACCGAGCGGCGCAACTGAGAGTTCAGGCTCTCGATCGCGTTCGTCGTATAGATCATTTTGCGCACTTCCGGCGGGTAGGCGAAAAACGGAATAATGTGAGCCCAGTTGCGGCGCCACATGGCCGTGATGGCCGCCAATTTCTGACCCCAAGGGCCGTCCTCGAAATCCTGAAGCGCCGCATGCGCGGCCTGGGCGTCGGCGGCGCGGTAGACTTTCTTCAACTCCGTGGCTACGGGTTTGCGCTCCTTCCAGGAGCAAAAAGCCAAGGAATTGCGGATCAAATGCACGATGCAGGTCTGGATTTGCGTCTCGGCGAAGACCGCGTTGATCGCTTCGGGAAAGCCCTTCAGGCCGTCCACGATGGCGATCAAAATGTCGTTCACGCCGCGACTTTTGAGCTCCGTCATCACCCGCAACCAAAACTTTGCCCCCTCGGTCTGCTCGATCCAGATGCCCAGCACATCCTTGCGGCCGTCCGGCGTGACCCCGATCGCCAGGTACACCGCTTTATTGCGCACCGTGCCCTCATCGCGCATCTTCACCCGCAGTGCATCGAAGAACACCAGCGCATACAACGGGTCCAGCGGCCGGTTCTGCCACCGACCGACCTCCTCGAGCACCGCATCGGTGATGCTGGAGATCAGTTGCGGCGAGGCATCAATGCCGTACAAATCCCGCAAATGCCCCTGAATATCCCGCACGCTCATGCCCCGCGCATACATCGAGATAATCTTGTCGTCGAAGCCGGGGAAGCGGCGTTGGTACTTGGCGATCAGTTGCGGCTCAAAGGTTCCGTGCCGGTCTCGCGGAATCGACAACTCAATCGCTGAGTTCTCGGTCAATACCGTCTTCTTGCTGTAGCCGTTACGGTGATTACCGGGCTTCTGATCCTCTGAAACCTCATCCTGCTTCGGTTCTGACAGATGCTCGTCCATCTCAGCGTTCAGAATCCGATCAGCCAG
>JBDTIO010000173.1:0-3398 GCA_039936375.1 Caldimonas sp.
AGCACGGCGCGGCTGCAGCGCCGGCCAGCTGGCGCTCGCCTGGGTGCTGGGGCAAGGCGACGACATCGTGCCGATCCCGGGCACCAAGCGGCGCAAGTACCTCGAGGAAAACGTCGCCGCCGTCGACATGGCGCTCTCGCTGGCCGAGCTCGACGAGCTGGCGTCGATCTTTCCGGCGGGTGCCGCAGCCGGGCTTCGCTACCCCGAGAACATGATGAAGGCCCTCAACGGTTGATGCCGCGCTGACGCCGATGAGAGAGAGCCGCGAGCAGGCTCCTCAGTAGCCGAGCGCCAGGCCGGTGTTCTCTCGCGGGTCGTTGGCGCCGTAGAAACGGTTGTTGCCGACCGGCTGGCCGCCGAGCAACGGCGCGCCGACCAGGATCGCGGCGAGATGATTCGCCGGGGGCGAGCTGGCGAAGACATGGCCCATGCCGACGAGGATCCTTCTCGTATCGGGGCTCAACGCGAACGGCTCGAGCCTCGTGGCGTCGGGCAGCCATTGCTGGTGAAAGCGCGGCGCATCGACCGCCTCCTGGATGTTCATGCCGTAGTCGACGACGTTGATGATCGTCTGCACCACCGCCGTGATGATCCGGCTACCGCCCGGCGTGCCGACGACCATCACCGGCTTGCCGTCTTTCGTGACGATGGTCGGGCTCATCGAGCTCAGCGGCCGCTTGCCCGGCGCGATCGCGTTCGCGGCGCCCTGCACCAGGCCGTAGAGATTGGGAACGCCGAGCTTGGCGGTGAAATCGTCCATCTCGTCGTTGAGTAGCACGCCGGTCGTCGCCGCCGTGACCTTGGCGCCGTACCAGTCGTTGAGCGTGTAGGTCACCGACACGGCGTTGCCCTTGCCGTCGATGATCGAGTAGTGCGTGGTATCGGTTCCCTCGTGCGGGGCGACGCCGGGTGCGAGGTTCTTGGAAAGACCGGCCCGGGCCGGGTCGATGGCGGCGCGGATCTTCGCGGCATAGGCCTTGTCGAGCAGCCGGTCCAGCGGGTTCTTCACGAAGTCCGGGTCGCCGAGATAGCTGTTGCGATCGACGTAGGCGTGGCGCATGGCCTCGATCTGCACATGCACGCCCTGCGCCGAATGGAAGCCCCATTCCTTGAGCGGGTAGCCCTCGAGGATGTTCAGGATCTCGCAGACGATCACGCCGCCCGAGCTCGGCGGCGGCGCCGAGACGATGTGATAGCCGCGGTAGTCGCACTCGACCGGCGCGAGCTCGCGGCTGCTGTACTGATCCAGATCGGCCTGCGTCAGAAGGCCACCGCCGGCGTGGCTCGAAGCGACGATCGCCTGCGCCACCGCGCCCTTGTAGAAGCCCGCGGCGCCCGCCTTGGCGATCTGGCGGAGCGTGCGCGCCAGATCGGCCTGCACGAAGCGATCGCCGGCCACGAACGGCCGGCCGTCGTGAAGAAATATCGTCGCCGTCGCCGGGTCGGCCTTGAAGGCACGCGACGCCGCCGCGAACATGGCGGCGTCGCCCTGATCGAGCACGAAGCCCTTCTCGGCGTAGCGGATCGCCGGCGCGATGATCGCGGCGCGACCCATCGTTCCGTACTCGGCAAGCGCTCTCTCCAGGCCGGCAACGGTGCCGGGCACCGCCACCGCGAGATGGCCGGTCGTGGTCGAGCCCTTGATGACGTTGCCGCTCGCGTCGAGGTACATGTCGGCGGTCGCCGCGAGCGGCGCCTTCTCGCGGAAATCGAGAAAGGTCTTCTTGCCGTCGGCGAGCTGGATCGTCATGAAGCCGCCGCCGCCGAGGTTGCCGGCCGCCGGGTAGACGACCGCGAGCGCATAACCCACGGCGACCGCCGCATCGACGGCATTGCCGCCCTTCCTGAGCACCCCGACGCCGATCTCGGTGGCCAGGTGCTGGGCGGTGACCACCATGCCGTGCTCGGCCGCCACCGGCGCCACCGAGGCCGCGATGGCGGCTCCCCCTGCCGCGGCGTACGCAAGGGCGATAGAGACGAAGACGCCGGGAAGCCGGTGTGGGCGAAGCAGGGAAGGCATGGGCGGCGGCGCGCAAAGGCCCGGTCGGGCGCAGCGCGCACTGTAGTCCGCGGCTGAACGGTCGGCGCCCGCCGGTCGCAATGCTCGATCGACGACGCCCGGTACACGGTGTTACCGACTCGTGCAGTCTTCGGGTCATTCTTCACGAACAGCGTGCCCGGGCGTCGCTACCATGCCTTTCCGTCGTCGTTCGCCTTCGCTTCCCGCACCGGTGAGATCGCCATGACGGAGCACCTTGTGCCCATGCGTCGTCTCTCGCGCCTGCTTCGACTTCTCGGCCTCTCGGCTGCGTTCGGTCTGTGCCTCGCTGCCTGCTCGCCGATCAGCCTGGGGCTCACGGCCGCCGGCGTCGCCACCGACACGAGCATGACGTGGGAAATCGTCAAGCACCTGCACGCCAAGCTCACCGAAGACGACCCGACGCCATGCGCCCTGCTCAACAGCGTGCAGCGGGTTCTCAATGCACGCTGCGAGTACCAACCCGGCAGCATCAAGCGCAGCGACTTCGCCAAATCCGGCCTGCAGGAGTGCCCGCTGGCCCTGGCGACGCGCGATCCGCGTCTCTGGCGGGCGTTGCCCGAGCTGCTCGACAAGGGCGCGAGCATCAGCCAATGCCCCGGCTCGCCGCTGGTCGCCCTCGCCGACAACGATCCCTGCCCGGCCTTTCAGGCCGCCTCGCCGGAAGTCCTGAAGTCGATCACGACGCTGGCCGAGAGTGACCCACGGGCGATCCGCCACGACGTCTTTCGCATGCTCAGCTGCTCGAATGCGCGGGCTGCCGGTCTCGATCACGTCCTCACCACCTGGCTCGACCGCGGCGATCTCGACCCGGCCAAACTGTCGTTCAGTCCGTTGAGCGCCGTCGACCCGGACTTGTTGGTGACGCGCTTCGGCCATGAGCTCGAAGTGGCCGGACACAAGCCCGAGGCCGCGCTCGACGGCTACGACGGCGCCCTGCCGAGCGGTTTCGAGGAAGCGCTGCGCCGGAGCAACTGGGCCGCCCTGGAGTGGTGGCTCTACCGTCTGCCCGAACTCGCCAACCTCGCCCCGCCGCAGCGCGGTGGCCAGCTCGCCTGGGTGCCGTTGCAGCGCGTGCTGCTGCCCGGCTACCTGGAATTTCCGTCGTCGCAGCGCGACATGGTCAGCTTCCTGCTGTCGCACGGCTCGAACCCGTATCAGAAACTGCCCTTCGATCAGGGCAAGTCCGTGCTGGCCTTCGCGGCGCAGATGAAAAGCCCCCTGCTGCCGCTACTCGATCCGCGCCCGCTTGCGGCGGCGCCGGCTGCCGCGCTGGCAGCGGCCGAACCCGCGCCGCTGCTCCAGACGACGCGCGGCCTATCGGCGACGCCTTCGTTGCGGGCCCAAGCCGGCGGCGAGG
>JBDTIO010000174.1:0-2623 GCA_039936375.1 Caldimonas sp.
GCGCGAGCGCTCAGCGACAGGCCGCTCAAGGCGCCATCGACCTGGTAGTGGGCGGGCGCATCGAGCGGCCCGTCCCAGTGCACAGCCAGCTTCGTGATGACGCCCTGCGGGTGGACGTCGGCAAGCAAGTTGCGCAGCGCCGCGCCGAGCGGGACGCGACCGGCGACGGCGGCCATGACGCCGACATCGAGACGCCCGGCCGCGAATTCACCGGCATCGACGTCCTTGCCCTCCGGCTGGTGCCAGGCGACGCTCATGTCGCCCTTCGGCCAGCGAATGCCGTCGCCGGTGACGAAGCCGAATCCGCGCACACCGATCGACGTACGATCGCCTTTCTGCTCGGCAACGATCCGGCCCTCGATCTGCTCGAAGGCGAGCGGCTCGACGCTCTTGTCGAGACGCAGCGAGACAGCGCGCAGCGAGACATCGACCGTCGCGTTCTCCGGTCGGCCTTCGTTGACCTCGAACCAGCCGCGCAAGGCGCCGTCGCCTTCGCTCAGCTCGAACGGCAGATCGACGTGCCGGCGCAGCTCACGGACATCGGCGCGAGGCAGCTCCGCATAGACACTGCCGCTCCAGCGACGCCAGTCGCCGGCGCGGGCGAAGATCGGCTGGACGAAACGGCCGCGGATGCTGAAGCGATCGCCCCACTCGGCCGGCGGTGTCGCGTCGACGCGCAGGGCGTGGCCGCGCAGGCCGTTGCGAACAACGATGTCGACGCCCGAAAGCACCAGCGGCGGTGCCTGGCGGGCCTCGTCGACCCAGCGCAAGGTGCCGCTGCGGATCACGAACTCGCGCTGCTTGAAGAACCAGTCGGCCGCGGCGCCGCCGTCTTCGCCGCTCGCCGCGCTGCTGCCGAAATCGAGACCGGCGACACGGATATGGCCAGCCCTGTCGCGTCGGATGTCGAGGCTCGGGGCTTCGATCAGCAACTGCTCGAACCGCGGTTCCAGAGCCAGCAGCGAGCGCGCCGAAAAGGCCGCGGCGACGTGCGGCAGACTGAGCGCCACGCGTTGCTCGGCGTCGAGGATGCGCACGTCGCGCAGATCGATCGCCGGCACCCAGCCGCTGGATCGCACTTCGATCGCGCCGATCTTGACGGGTGCGCCCAACATGCGGCTCGCTTGCGCCTCGATCGGCGCACGCCACTCGTCGATGTGCGGCAGAATCAGCCAGTGAAGTGAGAGCCAACCCGCGAAGAGAAGAGCCCATGCCGTGCCCACCAGGCCGAGCATCACGCGGGCCAGGATGCGAAGCGGGCGAAGACGCGAACCCGCCGGGGGCTGTTGCCGCACCGCCGTTGGAGCGTTGGGAGACCGGGACGACATGAAGACAGCGTTGCGACGACCAGCCGGTCGTCAGGGTTTCGGTCGGCACGCCATCACGCAGATGCGTCTGCGGCGCGGGCTTCTGCGACGCCCCGCGCCGGTCGGTTCAATCTAGCACAGACCCCGAGCGCAACGATGGGTTCCAGCGAGCTCGGACGTGCGGAATTGGCTGGCGACCTGCCGGCGCCGGCGCCGCGGCCCCAGATTGCGGTTCATGCCAGCGCTTCGTACAGCCGTTTCGTCCAGCGCATTCGGCGCCGTTATGCGGCCGAGCTCGAGGTCCTTGCGCCGGGGCTGCCGCTTCGCGAATCGATCCTCGCCCTCGTCGAGCGGCTACGCGCCTCCGGCCGCAACCTGACGGCAGCGCTTCGGGTGGCTCGCCAGCTCTCGCTCGAGAGACTGGCCGTCCTCGACATCGAGTCCGGAGCGACGCTCGCCGAGGTGACCCGTTCGATGACCGAGCTGGCCGAGACGACGCTTGACCTGGCGCTGGTCCAGGCCTTCGCCGACCAGGATGCGCGCTTCGGCGTGCCGCGCAACCCCGCCGGCGAGCGGATCGACTTCTGGGTCATCGGCATGGGCAAGCTCGGCGCTCGCGAGCTCAACGTCTCGTCCGATATCGACCTGATCTACGTCTACGAAGAAGACGGCACGACCGACGGCGTCCAGTCGCTGAGCGCCCACGAGTATTTCTCGCACGTCGCCAGGAGCCTCTACGCGCTGATCGGCGAAGTCACCGAAGACGGCTTCGTCTTTCGCGTCGATCTCGCCCTGCGCCCGAACGGCAGCTCCGGGCCGCCGGTGGTCAGCCTGGCGATGCTCGACGAATACCTGCAGTCGCACGGCCGTGAGTGGGAGCGCTTTGCCTGGCTGAAGAGCCGCGTCGTCGCGCCACTGGACAGCGTCAGGAACGGCCGGGCCCTGGCGCTGCGCTCGCTGGTGACCCCGTTCGTCTATCGCCGCTACCTCGACTACGGCGTCTTCGAGGGCCTGCGCCAGTTGCACGCGAAGGTACGCGACGAGGCGCAGCGGCGCGCCGCCGGGCGACCGCAGCGCGCCAACGACGTCAAGCTTTCGCGCGGCGGCATTCGCGAGATCGAATTCATCGTCCAGTTGCTGCTGGTCGTGCGGGGCGGCCAGTTCCCGGAGATCCGCACCCGTTCGACCTTGAAGGCGCTCGACAAGCTGGCGGCGGGCGGCCTCATGAAGCGGGCCAGCGCCGAACGGCTCGCCTCGGCCTACACGCTGCTGCGCCGCGTCGAGCACCGGATCCAGTACCTCGACGACCAGCAGAC
>JBDTIO010000175.1:0-6350 GCA_039936375.1 Caldimonas sp.
ACCGTCCTGGTCGGGCAGCAGTGCCGGCGTTCGAGCGCGAGCCAGCCACCGTGCCTTTGCATGCCGTTGGCTGGCCGATGGAGCGGAGTAAAGGAGGAGGCGAGGGCCGGAGGCCCACGACGGGGGACATGAGCGCAATCGGCCTGCCGACGGCATGGGCCCGCGCAGTCCTCATGTCGACGCCCTTCGCCCGCGTATTTCCCCGAGCATTCACATGATCAAGGTCTTCCTCTGCGACGACCACGCCCTGATTCGCCGCGGCATCCGCGACACGCTGTCCGATGCGCCCGACATCGAGGTCGTCGGCGAAGCCGGCGACTACGGGGAACTACGCGCGCTGATGCGCGAGAAGACCGCCGACGTGCTCGTGCTCGACATCAACCTGCCCGGTCGCAGCGGCCTCGACGTGCTGCATGCGCTGAAGGACGAAGGGACGACGATGCGCGTCCTCGTCGTCTCGATGTATCCCGAAGACCAGTACGCGATCCGGGCGTTGCGCGCGGGTGCCTTCGGCTACGTCAACAAGGGCGGCGACCCGGCGCTCATCGTCAGCGCCGTGCGTACGGTGTCGCAGGGCCGCAAGTACGTGACGCCGGAGATCGCGCAGATGCTGGTCGAAAGTCTGACCGCGCCGGCGGTTGAGAACGCGCACGACCGGCTCTCCGACCGCGAGATGCAGACGCTGGTGATGATCGCCTCGGGCAAACGCCTCTCCGACATCGCCGAAGAGCTGATGCTGAGCCCGAAGACGGTGAGCGTCTATCGGGCGCGCGTGCTCGAAAAGCTCGGCCTGACGAACAACTCGGAGATGACTGTCTACGCAATTCGTAGCGGCCTGGTCGGGAACTGAGCGCTCGAGGTGTTGCCCCGCGACGCCGGCATCGCGTCGAATGCCGGCGCGCTGGCACGCTCACCAGGTGACCCGCGCGCTCACCTCGGAGCCGCAACCCTGCTGGATGAGGGCGCCCGAGGGGTCGATGATCTGCAGCGTCAGCGGCCCGGTCAGGGTGTTGCGGTCGGTCGAGAGACTGAGCGTGCGCTCGACCTTCTGCGTTCCGGCGACCGTCCCGTCGGCGTTGAAACGATAGAACCACATGTTGGCGCTGTAGCTGCCGGCTCTGGCGCTTGCGCCTGAACTGGCCGACGCGCACGCCCAGATCGGCTGGATCCCGGCCCGGGCGTCGGAGGACGGTGAAGCGAAGCGTCAGTTGTTGCTGGTGGCGCGCACTTCCTCGATCGTCATCTCGCCGGCCAGCACCTTGTCGATGCCGTCCTGGCGCAGCGTGCGCATGCCTTGCTTCATTGCCGCGTTCTGCAACGCCTCGGCGCGCGCGCCGTTCTGGATCATGCGGCGGATCTCGCGCGAGACGACCATCATCTCGTGGATGCCGGCGCGACTCTTCAAGCTGGTGTGGTCGCACTTCTCGCAGCCGATGCTCTTGTTCATGACGATGCGGCCGTCGACCGCGTGCCGGCCTTTCCAGCCGGCGAGCACCTCGTCCTGCGTCATCGGTGGCTCGGAGCCGAAGGCGTTCATGTAGTCGCCGAGCAGCTCCTCGATTTCTCCCGGCGCCGCCGACCGCGTCGTGCGGCAGCTCTGGCACGAGCGGCGCACCAGGCGCTGGGCGAGCACCGCGAGCAGCGAGTCGGCGAAGTTGAACGGGTCCATGCCCATGTCGAGCAGGCGCGTCACGGTCTCCGGCGCGCTGTTCGTGTGCAGCGTCGAAAGCACGAGGTGGCCGGTCAGTGACGCCTCGATGGCCATGTGGGCCGTTTCCTCGTCGCGGATCTCGCCGATCATGATCACGTCCGGGTCGGCGCGCATGAAGGCACGCAGTGCCTTCGGGAAGTCCCAGCCGATCTTGGGGTTGACCTGAACCTGGCGCAGTCCGGGCTGGGTGATTTCGATCGGGTCTTCGGCAGTCCAGATCTTCCGTTCGGGCACGTTGATGTGGCTGAGCGCCGAATGCAGCGTCGTCGTCTTGCCCGAGCCCGTCGGGCCGACGCAGAGAACCAGGCCGTACGGCCGCTCGACCGCGTGCAGCAATGCCTTCTCGATCGATGGCGCGAAGCCCAGCATACCGACCGGGATCGGCCGCGCCGACGCCAGGATGCGCAGCACGACGTCTTCGAGACCGTTGTTGGTGGGGATCGTCGCGACGCGCAGCTCGATCTTGTGCTGCGCCGAGAACTTCGCGAAGTTGATCTTGCCGTCCTGCGGCTTTCTCCGCTCCGAGATGTCGAGATCGCACATGATCTTGACCCGGGCGATCATCGCGTTGCGATAGCTCGCCGGCAGCTCGAGATAGGTGCGCAGGATGCCATCCTTGCGGAAGCGAATGCGGATCTTCTCCTTGCCGGGATAGCTTTCGATATGGATGTCGGAGACGCCGTCCTTGTGCGCCTCGATGATCATGTTGTTGAGGAGCCGCACCAGCGAGTTGTCGCTCTGCTCCATCGGCTTTTCGTCGTCGTTCGGGCCGCTCCGCTCGAGGCCTTCTTTCTCGAGCCTTTCGACCAGCTGGTCGGTCGACGCGGGCAACGGCGTCAGGTCGTACTGGATCGGCGCCGAGAGCTCGTCGAGCTTCTTGTTGACGGCCGAGCCGAGCTTCTCGTAGGCGGCGCGAAGGGTCGCTTCGATCGAGGTGCCACGGGCCAGCACCGGGACGACCTTCATGTCGGCGCTGAATTCGACCTCGTCGACGGCGGCGCGGCGCGAAGGATCGTCGAGGGCAACGACGAGGCGGCCGTCGCGAACCAGCAGCGGCATGACGCGCAGGCGCGCCGCGACGGCGTAGCTGAGCGTACGCAGCGCCTCGGGCTCGGCCGGGAAGGCGTCGAGATTGACGAGCGGGTAGCCCATCTTGCGGGCCAGCGCCGTCTGCAGATCGTCGCGCGACACGACGCGCATGCGCACCAGCACTTCGCCGAGCGGTACGCTGCGATCGATCTGCTGCTGCAACAGCGCGTCCTTGAGCTGCGCGTTGCTGACCATGCCGAGGGAGAGCAGGGCTTCGCCGATGCGCACCATCGGCATCTTGTGCTGGCGCTCGATCGCTTCGAGCAACTGATCGGGCGAGACGATCTGGTTCATCACCAGGATGTCGCCGATCTTCTTGCTCCGCATCTCGTCCTGCAGGTCCATCGCGTCGGTGACCTGCTCCCACGTCGCGTGATGCTGCTCGATCAGCACTTCGCCGATCTTCTGGCCGATCTCGAAGCTCGCGAAGATCTCCTTCGGCACGAACATGCGCTTGACGCTGCCGTCGGCCGGGTCGTCGCTGCAGGGCGGGAAAAGAAAGAGGCCGAAATCCGTCTCGACATGGCCGATCGTCTGGCCGGTCATGTCGCCGCCGTCGACGAGGCGAACGGCGTAGGGGCTGGCCTGCCGCTGGCTCAGCAGGTCGGCGTGAGGATCGGCGAGTGGCAGCGGCAGGGGCAGCAGCGGCGTCGTCAAGATCAGGGCCTTGAACTGGTCGAATTTCAGCGCCACGGTGGTGCGTGCCGGCGGCATCTGCAGATGCGCGACCGAGGTTTCCGGAACGAAGAAGGTCAGCCGTCCGGAGGTCACCTTCAGATCGGCGCCGATGACCACCTGGCAGGGCAAGGTTTCGGTCTGCTCGGTCGGCGCCGGGTAGCTGGCGTAGGGCGGTGTCGGCCAGCGGAACGCCTCGCGGCTGCCCTTGTCCTTGGCGCCGGTGGAGGTCGACGTTTCGGCCGCGGCCGGATCGGCGCGCAAGCGCTGCGACGAGCGCGCGGGCATGTCCCAGGTGAGGGGAGCGAGCATGTCGGCCATGAGCGAGTTCCTCGTGCCGGCCGGATCGCGCACTTCGACGGAAGGCGCACGTACTCCGGCAGACTCGGCCATGGTGCGTCGAACCAGCCTCGGCGATGCCTCGAATTGCGGGTGGGATCGGCGGCAATTGCCGGCTTCGCCGCGGCCTTGCATGGGCGGCCCTACGGCCTCTCTATGCCTTCATGTGCTCCGGCAGGAAGCTCACCAGCTGCGGGAACACGTAAAGCAGGACCACCATGATGACCATCAGCAAGAAGAACGGGAAGGCGGCGCGGGCGATGGTGCCGATCTCGCGCTTGGTCATGCCCTGCAGGACGAACAGGTTGAAGCCCACGGGCGGCGTGACCTGCGCCATCTCGACGACGATGACGACGAAGATGCCGAACCAGAGCGGGTCGATGCCGGCCTTCTGCACCGTCGGCATGATGACGCCCATGGTCAGCACGACCATCGAGATGCCGTCGAGGAAGCAGCCGAGGACGACGTAGAACGCCGTCAGCGCCAGGATCAGTTGGAACTTGCCGAGGCCGAGCGTGCCGATCCATTCGGCGAGATGCCGCGGCAGGCCGATGTAGCCCATGCTGAGCGTCAGGAACGCGGCGCCCGAGAGGATCAGGGCGATCATGCAGTACAGGCGCGTGCCGCCCATCAGCGAATCCTTGAACGTTTGCCAGCTCATCGAGCCCTGGGCGGTTGCGATGACAAGCGCGCCCAGAACGCCGATGCCTGCGGCTTCTGTCGCGGTGGCGATGCCGGCGTAGATCGAGCCGAACACGGCGACGATGAGGATGACGACCGGGATCAGGCTCCTCGACTCGTGCAGCTTCTCGGCCAGGGTCATCGGCGGATCGGCCGGCGGAATGAGGTGGGCGTTCTTGATCGACCAGCCGGCGATGTAGAGCGAGAAGAGCAGCGCCAGCGTGATGCCCGGGATGACTCCGCCGATGAAGAGCTGCGAGATGGAAACGTCGGCCGACACGCCGTAGACGATCATGATGATCGACGGCGGAATGAGCAGGCCGAGCGTGCCCGCGCCGGCGAGCGAGCCGAGTGCCATGCGATCGGGATAGCCCCGCCGCGCCAGCTCGGGCAGGCTCATCTTGCCGATCGTCGCGCAGGTCGCCGCGCTCGATCCCGAGACCGCGGCGAAGATCGCGCAGCCGACGACGTTGGTATGCAGGAGCCGTCCAGGCAACCGCTGCATCCACGGCGCAAGGCCCTTGAACATGTCCTGGCTGAGCCGCGTGCGAAACAGGATCTCGCCCATCCAGATGAAGAGCGGCAGGGCGGTCAGGGTCCAGCTCGAGGCCGAGCCCCAGATCGTCACCGCCATCGCGTCGCCCGCCGGTCGAGTGCTGAAGAGCTGCATGCCGATCCAGGCGACGCCCGACAGCGTCAAGCCGATCCAGACGCCGCTGGCAAGGATGAGAAAGAGCGATGCGATGAGCAGCGCGGTGACCGCGAAGTCACTCATCGGATCCTCACGCTTGCGGCTGGCGCGGCGCGGCCCCCCGAGGGGGCGTTCGCGTCTTGCGGCAACTCGGCGCCGCTCATGGCCTACTCATTGCGCAAGGCTTCGCCGCTTTGCGGCACGACACGGCGGCCGCGCAGCTCGAGCACGAATTCGTCGGCGAAGGCGATGGCGAGCACGACCGCGCCCACTGCCATCGCGATCTGTGGCAGCCACAGCGGCGTCGCGTCGTTGGCGGTCGAGATGTCGTGGTAGGTGTGCGACTGCCAGGCGAGCTTGCAGCTGTAGAAGGCGAGCAGCCCGGCGAGCAGCGTCGCCGCTAACAGCGCCCAGATCTCGATGCCCCGCCGGGCCGCGCCGCGCAACGAGGAGACGAGGAGCGTGACGCGGATGTGCTCGCCGCGCTTCAGGGTGTGCGCCAACGCCAGGAAGCCGGTCGCCGCCATCAGGTAGCCGGCGTAGGCGTCGATCCCCGGCACGTCGAAGCCGATTTCGCGCGCGACGATCGACAGCAGCACGGCGCAGAGAAGCAGCACCATCGACGCGGCGCCGAGAGCGGCGGTGATGTCGTAGAGCCTGTCGAGCGCGCGACCGAACGAGCCGCGCGCCGGATCATGGGGAGTCGAGGTCATCGGCTCGCCGCGCGATCACATCTTGCGGTAGGCATCGACGATTTCCTGGCCCTCGGGGCCTGCCTTCTGCAGCCACTCCTTCAGCATGACGTCGCCGACCTTCGTCATGTCGGCCTTGAGCTGCGGCGACGGCGTCTCGATGTGCATGCCGTTCTTCTTCAGCAGATCGATGTATTCGCCGTTCTTCTGCTTCGACAGCGCCCAGCCTCGCTTCTCGGCCTCGGCCGCGGCCTTGAGGACGGCGGCCTGGGTCGGCTTGTCGAGCGCGTCGAATGCCGACTTGTTCATGATGACGGCGTTCTTCGGCAGCCAGGCCTGGGTGTCGTACCAGTACTTGATGTGCTCGTAGGTCTTGGTGTCGTAGCCCGTCGAGCCCGACGACATGTAGCTCTCGACGACACCCGTGGCCATCGCCTGCGACAGCTCGGCCGCCTGCACCGTGACCGGCTGG
>JBDTIO010000176.1:0-14146 GCA_039936375.1 Caldimonas sp.
CGGACATCGGAAACCCGAGCGAAAACGACTGTGGCTCCAGACGGCGTGAAGCAGAGGACAGCCGGATCGAACTTCGTGGCTCGGCTGCCGTACATCCACGTCGTCGTCGACAACAGCTACCTCGGCCTGATCCGCCAGTCCCAGCGCGGCTTCGGCATGGACTACTGTGTGCAGATGGGCTTCGACAACATCAACACCCCGGCGGAGGAGGCGACGCGCGACTACGGGGTCGTTCACCTGAAGGTCGTCGATGGCCTTGGGTGCAAGGCCATCCGCGTGAACAAGCAGGAAGAGATCGCGCCGGCCATCAAGCAAGCGGAGGCCTGGATGGCAGAGTTCAAGATGCCGGTGGTGATCGAGATCATGCTCGAGCGCGTGACCGACATCGCGATGGGTACCGAGATCGACAACGTCGTCGAGTTCGAGGAGCTCGCGCAAGACAAGCTCGACGCTCCGACCGCTGTCGGCATGCTGGACTGATCCGATCGAAGAGGGCGCTCGGAACGCGCGGATCAGAAGCAAGACGCCCGAACCAGTGCGAACACCAGCACGAACGCACGCAGGAAGCGCTGGTTCAAGCGACGGTGCACGAAGGGGTTCAGCACGGCGCCAACGCCGAGCGCCGGCAGCAGTTGTGTGGCTGCGGTGAGCTGCGGCGCGGCAACCCGTCCGACCGCCGCGAGCGTCGCGAGCGACACCAGCTCGCTGATCAGGAAGCACAGCGCAACCGTCGAGCGCGTCACGGCGACCGGCTGGTGCTGATAGACGAGAGCCAGTGGCGGCCCGCGATCCCGGTAGCGGTCTCGGTGACGCCGGTGACGAGGCCCGAGGGAATGCCTTCGGCCCCGAGACGCACCAGGTCCCAGATGAAATCGAACGACGTGCGGATGCCGAACGGCGACGCGCTCTAGCGATCTTCGCTGCAGAACCCCGGTTGATTCTTTCTGCTCGAGGGACGCTCAGTCGATCTTCGCGCCTGAATCGCGAACGATCTTTGCCCACTTCGTTGTCTCCGCCTGCATGAAGGCGGCGAACTCGGCCGGCGATTTCGTCGCGACCTCGATTCCGAGCGCGCCGAGCCGATCGCGCACGTCGGGCATGCGCAAGATGCCGTCGACCTCGGCGTGCAGCTTCGAGACTATGTCGGCCGGCGTGCCCGCGGGCATGAGGATGCCGAACCATTGCAATGCCTCGAACCCCGGAAGAGCCGCATCGGCGATGGTTGGAACGCCGGGCGCGATCGACGAGGGCCTGGCGTCGGCCACGGCAAGGGCGACGAGCTTGCCGTTGCGCACCTGGGGCAGGAAAGCGACCGCGGTGCCGAACGCCATCGACACCTGGCCGCCGATCAGGTCGGTGATCATCGGCGAGTCGCCCTTGTAGGGAATGTGCTGGATCGAAATGCCGGCCTGCGACGCGAAATACGCACCCGTGAGATGCGAGACGCTGCCGTTGCCGCTCGAGGCGAATGTCAGCTGGCCTGGCTTCGCTTTGGCCAGGCCGATGAGCTCGCGCACCGACCTCGCCGGGACCGACGGATTGACGACCAGAAGAATGGTGGCGGTGCCGATGAGGCTGACTGGAACGAAATCGCGCGATGGGCTGTACGGCAATTTGCTGTAGAGGCTGGATGCGATCGCGTGCGTGCTGCTGGTCCCGAGCAGCATCGTGTAGCCGTCGGGCGGTGCCTTGGCGACGATGTCGGAGCCCAGGGTGCCGCCGGCGCCGCCCCGGTTGTCGATGACGAACGACTGCTTCAGGCTCGCCGAGAGCTTGTCGGCGATCAGCCGGGCGACGACGTCTGTCGACCCGCCGGCCGGAAAGGGCACCACGAAGCGCACCGGCTTGCTGGGCCAGGCCTGGGCGGCGCAGATCGGGCTCGCCAGGAGGACGGCGATGGCGAGGAGAAGGCGGGCGAGAAGGGTGGGCATGAATCGGTCCGGTTTCATGAATTCGGGCCGCTCAGAACATCGCTTCGGCAATGCGCTCGGCGGTATTGACGGAATCGGTGAGGCCGAGGTGGCCATGCCCCACGGCCAACCACAGCCCACGCCGGCCCAGCGCGGCGCCGACGACCGGCAGGGAGTCGGGCATGCAGGGTCGATGGCCCATCCATTGGCTCGCGGCCAAGCCTTCGAGCCCTTCGAACGTTTCGCTCGCGATTCGTTGCAGGAGGTCGGCGCGACGCTTGTCGGGTGGACGGGCGAGGCCGCCAATCTCGACGGTGCCGCCGACGCGAAGACCCTCTTCCATCGGTGTCACGAACACCTTGCGGTCGGTCAGGACGACGGTTCGCGAGACGACGTCGCGCGCGCCTTCGAACTGGACGTGATAGCCACGCTGGCTTTCCAGCGCCCGTCGAATTCCAAGAGGGTCGAGCAGGCGACGAGACCAGGCGCCGGCCGCGACCACGGCGTGGGCAAAGTTGCTGTCGCTGATCGCGGCACTGGCGCTCGCTACACGCCAGCGGCCGTCGGCCGCCGGCGACAGCGAACCGATGTCGGCCCGCTGCACCCGTCCGCCGCGGCTGGCGAACGCAGCGACGATCGCTTGCACGTATCGGTACGGATTCAGGATGGTCGCCTGGTCGGCCATGAAGACGCCGAATTGATAACGGCGCGCAACCCGTGGCTCGAGCGCCAGGATGCCGGCTCGGTCGAGCCTGTCGAATCGAAAGCCGTGCTGCTCGCGCAGCTGCCAGACGGCCGCGTCCTTGGCCAGCGCGGTTTCGTCCGGATAGAGATGCAGATGACCCCGACGCATGAACAAATCGGCAACGCCGACCTCGCGGCACAGCGCCTCGTGTCGCTCGATCGCGCCGGCATGCAGCTTTGCCAGCTGCTCGGAGCTGCGGGCCACCGATGCCGGCGTCGCCGATGCGACGAAGCGCAGCAGCCAGGGCAAGGCGCGCGGCAGGTAGGACCAGGGAAGATAGAGCGGCCCCTTGTCATCGAGCAACATGCCCGGAAGCGACGAAAGAATGCCGGGCATTGCCAGCGGCGCGACCGACCCGGTGCTGATGGCGCCCGAGTTGCCGTAGCTGCAACCTTGGCCGGGCTCATCGCGATCGATCAGCGTCACTTCGGCACCCCGCTTTTGCAACGCCAGGGCGATGCAGCTGCCGACGATGCCGGCGCCGATGACCGCGACCTGAAGCGAAGTATGTCGGTCGACCATGGACGCGAGAGATGATCGCAGGCGAGACGATTTCAGGCGGCCGCGCCGCGCTTGTCGGAGACGACGCGCCCGTCCTTCATCACCAGGCGCAGGCGCCGCACGTTGTGGATGTCGGCGAGCGGGTCGCCGGCCACGGCGATGAGGTCTGCGCACTTGCCGACTTCGACAGTTCCGAAATCGTCGCCGACGCCGCACACCGCGGCGCCATGCATGGTGGCTGCCTGCAGCGCCTGCCAGGGCGTCGCACCGTCGCGCACCCACAGGCCGAGCTCGAGCAGCGCTGCATCCTGGAGCGGCCGGATGTCCGATCCGAGAGCCATCTTCACGCCCGCGGCGAGGGCCTTGCGAAACCACTCGGCATGGGTGCCCGAAGCGGCGTCGGCGCGGCAGCACAAGGCATGCGCCAGGTTGCGCTGCTTGACCCAGCGCTGCTCCCAGTCGTTGCTCGCCTGGCCGGGCGTGAGATGACTGATCGACAGGGTCGGCACGTACCAGGTGTCGTGCTCGAGAAAGAGATCGATGCACTCGTCGTCGAGGACGTAGCCGTGCTCCACGCTGTGCGCGCCGAGCCGGATCGCCTGCTTCACGGCCTCGGGGTTCGTCGCATGCGCCATGACCTTGAATTCGCGCAGACGGCAGATGTCGAACGCCGCTTTCAGCTCGTCGCCGAGCAAAAACGAGTTCTGGTGCCGGTCCCAGGCGGGTCCCATGATGCCGCCTGAGAGATTGAGCTTGATGTGGTCGACGCCGTTCTTGATCTGCTCGCGGATCGCCTTGACGAAGCCATAGGGCCCGTCGCATTCGAGTGCGTGTCCCGAAGTCAGAAAGTGGCCGCCGGTGGTGGTCAGGAAGTGCCCGGCTGCGAACAGGCGCGGCCCGACGAAGAGGCCCGTGTCGAAGGCGCGCTTCCACGCCACGTCCATGTAGTGGTGACTGCCGGCACAGCGCAGCCCGGTGATGCCGGACTCGGTCAGCGCGCTCATCAGGCGATTGCCGAACAAGGTGACCTGGTCGGCGAGCGGCACCTCGGCCAACGACAGGTAGTCCGGATGGACATGCACGTCCCATAGACCCGGCATCAGATAGTCGCCGCGCAGATCGATCACTTCGGCGTCGCCTTCGATAGGCGCCGACGTCGGACGAATGTCCTTGATGCGGCCGTCTTCGATGAGGACGCTCGTCACCGGGCGCGGCTCCGGCTCGACGCAGTCAATGAGCGTCGCGTTCGTCAGTAGCGTGCGCATCAGGAACCCACTCGGTGATTCACTCGGGAACGACGCCGAACCCGGTCGGCCAGCGTTGCCGCTTCCGGACCCCGGGCGCGAATGAACGGGTCGCCGCCTCGCTCATCCGAGTCCCTCGTTGCTCGCCGGGCCACGCTCAGGATCGTTGTAGCTTTTCACGCCCGTGCCGCGATAGAGGATCTTCGCGCTGCGCTCGGTGGCGCGTTCGTGCAGTGCGACGAATTCCGGAGCCATGTCGGCGAGCGGCCGTGGTTCGGCTTCGAAATGGTGATGACGGTCGATGCCGCGAACCAGCGTCGCGCTGTCGCTGCCTTCGACCTGGTGCACGTCGGTGGGGATGTAGCGGATGGCAAAGCCGATGCGCCGGTCGTTCGACAGATTGGGCGGCGAGCCGTGCACGAGGCGCACGTGATGCAAGGACATCTCGCCGGGCTGCAGGTCGATGACTCGCGCTTTCGCCACGTCGACGTCGACGGCGACTTCCTGGCCTCGGGTCAGCAGATTGTTCTTCGAGAAGGTGTCGCGGTGCGGAATCTGGTCGACAGTGTGCGTGCCCGGGATGAACGACATCGCACCGTTGCTTTCGTTGCTCGGCGTGAGGGCGACCCATGCCGTCACCACGTCGGGCCGGCTCAGGCCCCAGTAGGTCGAGTCCTGGTGCCACGACACGAAGGCCGGGTTCTGTGCTTCCTTGATGAAGAAGTTCGTCGTCCAGCAGAGCAGGTCGTCGCCGTAAAGATCGGCCACGGCATCGACGATGCGATGCTCGCGCACGAGGTCGCCGAGCCAGCTGAAGAGCAGGTGTGTCTTGTGCCGCAGATGCCCGCCGAGCGGCCCGCCGGCCTCGGCCTCGAAGGCCTCGAGGCGACGCCGAATCTGCAACGCATCGGCTTCGGGCATGACGCGGATCGGGAAGACGCAGCCTTCGCGGTGGTAGTCGTCGATCTGACCTGGGGTAAGGATGTTCGGCATGCGCTCTCCGCTGCTCAGCCACCGAGATAGTTGCGTCGCACGGCCTCGTCGTTGGCCAGTGCGCTGCCCGTGCCTTCGAGCGAACCCCGGCCGGTCTCGAGGACATAGGCGCGGTCCGCAATGGCGAGCGCCATGGCCGCATTCTGCTCGGCCAGAAGAATCGTCATGCCCTGGGCGGCGAGCTGGCGGATGATCCGGCCGATCTCGTCGACGATGATCGGTGCCAGGCCGAGCGTCGGCTCGTCGAGCAGCAGGCACTGCGGCTTGGCGATGAGGCCGCGCGCGATCGCCAGCATCTGCTGTTCGCCGCCCGACATCGAGCCGGCCTTCTGCGTCCGGCGTTCGGCCAGGCGCGGGAACATCGCGAAGAGCCTGGCAAAATCGTCGTCGAGCTGATTGCGATCGCGCCGGTGATAGGCGCCCATGAGCAGATTCTCGACGACCGTGAATCGGGGAAAGATCTGCCGGCCTTCGGGCACCAGCACCAGGCCGCGCTTGACGCGCTCGTCGGTCGCGGCGCCCGCGAGGCTGGCGCCGCGAAAGACGATGCTGCCGGCGCTCGGCGACTTCAGCCCGAGGATGGCGCGAAGGGTGGTCGTCTTGCCGGCGGCATTGGCGCCGACGAGCGCGACCACCTCGCCTTCCCGAACCGTCAAGGACACGGCTTTCAAGACGTGGTTCTTCGCGTAGTGCACGTCGACGTTCGTCAGCTCGAGCACGGCCTTGCGGGCGCCCAGTTGCTCAGTCACCCGAGCCCTCGCGTAGCGTTGGCAGGCCCTCGCCCCAGATACGCCTCGATCACGGCCGGATCGCGCAGCACCTCCTGGGGCGTGCCTTCGGCAATCTTGGCGCCGTGGTGGATGACGATGGCGCGATCGGCGAGCTTGCCGAGAAAGCCGACGCGATGATCGATGACGCAGAGCGTCGTGCCGTGCTCGCGCAGGTCCCGCAGAACCTCGTCGAGGTTGGCGATCTCGTCCTGGCCGAGGCCGCTGCCGGGCTCGTCGAGGAGGAGCAGCTTCGGGTCGCACATCAGCGCCATCGCCACGCCCAGCATCTTCTCGCCGCCGTACGACAGGCTGGCAGCAGGCAGATTGCGAGAGGCGTCCAGCCGGCAGAGCCGAATGACCTGGTCGATACGCTCGGCGAGCTCGCTTTCGCCGCCGCGCCGCCACGGCAGAAGCGTCGCCGCACGGCGCCAGCCGGAGCGGCGCTTCAGGCGCAAGTGCCCGGCGATGGCGACGTTGTCGAACACCGAAAGGGCGTCGAAAAGCTGCGGGTTCTGGAACGTCTTGACGATGCCCGCCGCGGCGATCTCGTGCGGCTTGCTGCCGTTGATGCTCTTCCCGTTCCAGAGCAGATCGCCGTCGCTCGGCAAATACACGCCGGAGATCAGGTTGAGCAGGGTCGTCTTGCCCGAACCGTTCGGCCCGAAGATGCCGACGATGTCGCCCTCGGCCAGAGTGAACGACATGTCGGACACGGCGGTGAGGCCGCCGAAGCGCTTCGTCAAGTGGCGCACCTCAAGCAGCACGGCGCCGCCTCAGCAGAAGGCCGACGATGCCGCGCGGCATCAGCAGGATGGTGAAGATGAGGATCAGGCCGTAGATCAGGATGCGCGCGTCGGCGTTGACATCGATGACGTGCGGCAGCGCCGTCAGCACCAGCGCGCCGACGATCGGCGCGGCGACTAACTCGCGGCCGCCGAGCAGCGCCATGGCGATGATGGCGAGCGACTGGTCGACCGAGAAATAGTTCGGGTCGATGTAGCCGATGTAGAACGCGTAAAGGCTGCCGGCCACGGCGGCGCCGGCGTTGCCGGCAACGAAGCAGAGCAGCTTGTAGCGAAAGACGTTGATGCCGAGGGTGTCGGCCAGCTCGTCGTTGAGGCGGATGGCGGCGAAGCAGCGGCCCATCCACGAATGGATCAGCCGCGAATAGGCGAGCACCGCGAGCGCCAGGGCAACGAGGCTCAGGTAGTACCACATCGTCGTGCCCGTCACCGCCACGATTCCCTTGCCCGGCAGCCACAGCGAGGGCTTCAGCGTGAAGTTGATGCCGAGCGAGCCGTTGGTGAAACTCGTCCAGTTCAGGATCACGAGCCGCGCCAGTTCCGAGAACGCGAGCGTGACGATCGCGAAATACAGCTCGCGCAGCTTGAAGCGAAAGCAGATCGCGCCGATGACGATCGAAATCAGCGAGACGACCACCACCCCGACCAGCGTGCCGAGCCAGAACGAAATGCCCCAGCTCGACATCGACAGGTAGGTGGCATAGGCCGAGAGCCCGAACGCCGCCGCGTGGAACAGGGAAAGCTGGCCGGTGAAGCCGAAGATGAGGTTGAAACTGACGGCGAGGATGCCGAGGATGAAGGTGAAGACCAGGACCGTCAGGATGACGTTGTTGCCGATGACGGCCGGCACGAACAGCAGCAGGATCCAGAGCGGCAGCGCCTTCATCGCTTCGCGCCGAACAGGCCGGCCGGCTTGAACAGCAGGATCAGCACGAGAAGGACCAGACCGTACGCGTCGTTGTAGGCCGACGGCAGGAAGATCGAGCCGACGCCCTCGGCCACACCGATGATGATGCCGCCGGCGAACGACCCCATGACGCTGCCGATGCCGGCGAGGATTGCCGCTTCGACGCCCTTCAGGATATAGCCGCTGCCGATCTCCGGAGTGATCGAGTAGAGGCTGGCGTAGAGCGCGCCGCCCAGTCCGGCCAGCGCCGCCGAATAGGCGGCGACGCCCGCTTGCAGAACCTGGGTACGCACGCCCATCAGCGCCGCCGCCTCAGGGTTCTGCGCGTAGGCGTAGGCGGCGCGGCCGGCCCAGGTGCGCGTCAATGCCGCATAGGTCGCGAGAATGACGCCGAGCAGGACCAGGAAAACGACGGCCTTCATCTTCGGCACGATGACGCCGCCGATGCGAAAGACGCCAGGCAAAACGTAGTGCATGTTCTGCGGCGTCGTCGTCCAGACCATCAGCACGCCGGCGACGATCACCGAGATCAGGCCGATCGAGACGATCAAACCGTTGATCAGGTTGTTGCGCGTGAAGCGGAAGAGCAGCTGATCGACGAGCAGGCCGAGCAGGGCGATGCATGCCACGGCCAGTGGCACCGCGAGCGGGTATGCAATGCCGACCACGTCCGTCAGGTACCACGTGACGTAGGCACCCAGCATCATGAACGCGCCGAGCGCGAAATTGACGATGCCGGTGATGCCGAAGGTCAGCGTGACGCCGAGGGCGATGATGGCGTAGAGCGTTCCGACAATGACGCCGTTGAGCAGCTGGCCGACGACGAGCTGCAGCATGCGGGGAAGGCGTCCGGCGTTTTACTTCGGCTGCTGGTGGTTGACGGTGATCTTGCCGCCCTTTTGCACGTCGACGATGTCGAAGTTGATCACCTCTTCACCGGTCTTGTCGTAGCGGATGTTCCACAGGCCTTCGTACGTGAACGACAGGAGCGCGGCCTTCACCCTGGCGACGTCGTCGACCGTGCCGGCCCGCTTCATCGCCTCGACGAGCATGAAGACGTGGTCGTAGCACGACGACGAGCAGAGCGGCGCCTGGTCATACGGGAAGTCCTTCTTGTAGAACGCCTTGTAAGCCTCGACGAACTTCTTCACCTTCGGCTCGGTGTTCTGCGCTTGCTCGAAATACTTCGGGATGTAGGCGACGTAGTCGTCGATGTAATCCTTGTTCTTCAGCGCCGGGCCGAGCGAGCCGCGCACCAGCCAGAACTTCGTCAGGCCGAGCTGCGTCGCTTGCTGCACGATGTCGTAGAGCACGGCGTCGGTGTAGCCGGGGAACAGATAGTCGGGCTTGTCGGCGCCGATCTTCGAGAGCACCGCCGAATAGTCCTTGGTGCCGGGCTCGAACCAGTTCTCGGTGAATTCGATGCCAGCCGCCTTGAAGGCCTCGCGATAGATGTCGGCGGCGACGTGGCCGAAGGCATCGTTCTGCATCAGCATCGCCACCTTCTTGACGTTCCTCTTCTTCAGATACTCGACCATCAGGGTACCGAAGCCGCTCGGGCCGGCGTCCCAGTTCCAGGTGCGCACCAGATAGTCGTTGCCCGGCTTGGCCAGCTCGTAGTGGATCTGGGTGGCGCCGCCCATCAACAGGAAGTGGCCGTCCTGCGGTTTGGCGTAACCCTCGATGCCCTTGAAGATGTTGGTGAGGAACGGGCCGAACACGAACCGGATCTTGTCTTCCTCGAGCATCTTCTTGAGCTGGATCAGCGCCTGCTGCGGATTGCCCTGCGTGTCGGGGCTCGACAGCTCGAGCTTGTAGGTCTTGCCCGCGACCTGGAAGCCGCCGGCCTTGTTGATCTCATCGACGGCCATGCGCACGCCTTGCGACGACATCCAGCCATAGGTATTGAGCGAGCCCGTCTGCGCTTCGAGATCGCCGATCTTGACGATGCCCTGCGCCTGTGCCGAGACAGCGAACGCCGTGAGCGCGAGCCCGGCGACGAGAACCTTCGAGCTTTGAGCCAGGATGTTCATGATGTTTTCCGCCTTAATATGTCTCTGGTATTTTTCTTGCATATCAGCTGCCGACGTATCCGGAGCAACCCGATGGCCTTGGCATTTGCACCATCGCCACGCATGCTCTTCGGTGTCCCCGGCGACTTACATCACCGCTTCGGTCGCGATCGAGGTCTCTCCCTGTTGCAGCGCAAAGATAGAGGTGTAGCCGTGCGACCAGTCGGGCGGCACCTCGCACGGCGTCGGGTCGATGTGCGCCGAGCGCGGGCGCTCACCGCGGATCATGGCGCCGTCATAGGTCGGTGAGGGAATCGGATTGGCGGTGTAGGGAAAGGCGTCGCCCGAGGTGAGAACGTAAAGCAGGAGCGGCCGGCCCTTGTCGGATGTGTTCGCCGGCGAGCCGTGCAACGTGCGGCAATTGTGCAAGGTGAGGGAGCCGGCCGATCCGACCATGTACTTCGCCTTGCCGACGTCGATCGCCGCAACGTCGTGGTCGGAAAGACAACCGGTCCAGCGGCCGCTCTCGTCGTACTGGCTCGGCATCTTCCAGCGATGGCTCCCCGGCAGGAAGCCGACCGGCCCCTGTGCCATGTCGCAGTCGTGGAGGTAGGTGCCGACGGTGAGTGGCGAATAGTTGGTGTGCGGCCAGAACGGAATGTCGTAGTGCCACTTCACCTCGGCACCGCCCTGGGCCCATTTGAAATTCAGCTTCGACTGGTGGTACTTGACTGCAGGGCCGACCAGATCGGCGACGATGTCTCCGATCTGCGAGTTCGCGACGTAGTCCCAGAACACCCGATCGCGGTCGACCGGGCTAGACACGCGGCGCAGGCGCGGGCTCGCGGCAGTGTGGTCGGGTTCGAGATCGAAGACCGCGTCCGATTTCGCGACGGAGCGGCTCGCCTCGACGAGGCGCTCGGTGGCGTTGCGCAACCGTTCGAGCCAGTCATCGGGAATGATCTTCTCGAGCAGGATGAAGCCGTCTACGAAATAGCCTTCGCGCTGGCGCTGCGTCAATACACGCGGCCGAATGGCCAGGATCTGTTCCGGTGTCATGGCGGGTGTTCCTCGGAGTGCGTCGGCCGCTCAGCTGTTGCCGATGACGGTGGCGCGGGTGAACTGCTCGATCTCGTCGATCAGCCGGTCCAGCGACTTCGCCGCCGTCGCCTCGTCGCCCTTGGAAACGGCGCGGGCGATGTCGGCATGCAGCTTGGCGGTGGCCGGCATGTCGGCCGCCTCCTGGTAGTGGATGAACCAGAAGCGCCGCGAGAGCGAGTGCATCAACGTCATGGCACCCGTGCCGAACTCGTTGCGAGCGCTGTGCGTGCAGAGCTCGTTGAACTCGCGGTCGATGCGGATGAAGCTGGTCTCATCGTTGCTCTTCGCCGATTGCTCGAAGGTCCTGGCGATCTCGGCGAACCGGCTTCGCTCGGCCGGCGTGGCGCGCCGCGCCGCACTGCGCACGACCAGGCGTTCGACCTCACGGCGGACTTCGAGCAGGCGCAGCTGGCTCTTGACGTTGATTTCGGAGACGATGATGCCGCGCCGAGGCAGGATCGTCACCAGGCGCTCGCGCGCCAGCCGCTGCAGGGCTTCGCGAATCGGCGTGCGGCCGATGCCGAGCGCCTGGCTCAGGCTGGCCTCCGACACCGCTGCTCCGGGCTGCAGCTTGAGGGTGACGATCATTTCCTCGAGCATCGTGTAAGCCTGGTCGGTCAGGCTGGGCTCGCTCTCGCGCAGCACGTTGGCGCCGGCCGCTGCCCCTGAGTCGTGACGAGAGGGACGCGGAGCGGGCCGCCGCCGCGCCGGCCGCTTCGTCGCTGCCACGGCCTTTGTCATACGTGCTTGCGCTTTTCGACGAGGCCCAGGAAGGCCTCGTATTCCTTGGGGTCGACGGCGTAGCTGTGATCGTCGTCCGGGAAGGCGCCGGCCTTCACTTCCTCGACGTACTTGGCGAGCCCGGCGACGGCCACTTCGGTGAGGTTGGCGTAGCGCTTCGTGAACTTCGGCTTGAAGTCGGTGAAGACGCCCAGCAGGTCGTAGCTGAGCAGGATCTGGCCGTCGGTGCCGGCGCCGGCACCGATGCCGATCGTCGGGATCTCGAGCTGTTCGGAGATGACCTTGGCGATCGCCGCCGGCACCGCCTCGAACTCGAGCATGAAGCAGCCGGCATCCTGAATGGCGAACGCGTCCTCGAGGATCTTCATCGCCGCTGCGGCGGTGCGGCCCTGGATCCGAAAGCCGCCGAAGATGGCGATCGTGTGCGGCGTCAGGCCGATGTGCGACGCCGTCGGAATGCCGGCATCGACCATCGCCTTCAGGATGTGCGCCTGCGACTTGCCGCCCTGAGGCTTGACCGCGTCGCAACCGGCTTCCTGCATGAATCGGGTCGCGTTCAGGAGGGCTCGTTCGACGGAGTGATAGCTCTGGTACGGCATGCAACCGAGCACGAAGGTGTTCGGGGCACCGCGGCGCACGGCGGCGGCGTGCATGACCATCATGTCCATGGTCGCGGGGATGGTATTCGGGTGGCCGTGCGCGACCATTGCCAGGCTGTCACCGACGACGGCCACGTCAACGCCGGCCATCTCGGCCCAGCGCGCCGAGGTGTAGTCTGGCACCGAGGTGTAGACCATCTTCTCGCCGCTCTTCTTCGACTCGCGAATCTCGCCGATCGTGCGTTTCTTGCGGCCGGGCGGCTCGGCCGTGGAGGCAGCCTGCGGCGGGCTCTGCTTTGCTTGCATCGACGGACTCCGGCGTTGACAAAATCCCTAATCGACGACTAATATATCAGCTTGTCGACGAGCTGCACAGGGAGCCGCGCACGCGGCATTTTCATCATGATGACCGAGCGCCAACGCAAGTTTCGCGAGCAGTACAAATCCGACATCAGCCCGACGTACAACGGGCTGGTGCACATCGGCGTGATGTACGCGGCGGGCGTCGCTGCGATCTGGTACTGCGCCACGCAGCTGCACGGTGCCTCCTGGGAATGGCTGTTCGTGATTCCGGCGTTCCTCGGGGGAAATTTCGTCGAGTGGGCAATGCACAGCTTCGTGATGCACAGGAAGATCGACGTCTTCGCGCTGCGCGCCATCTACGACCGGCATACCCGCCAGCACCACCAGTACTTCACCGACAACGACGTGACGCACGACACCGTGCGCGAATTCCGGATCGTCTTTTTTCCGTGGCGGGTGTTGATGGTGCTGGGTGTCGGCGGCGTCGTCATCGGCTCGGCGACGGGCGCGCTGATCGACGCCAACGCCGGCTACATCGTCTTCATGACGATGGTCGGCTACTACATGACCTACGAAACGTTCCACTACTGCTGCCACGTCCACGACAACGCCTTGGTGCGCCACGTGCCGTTCATCAACACGATTCGCCGTCACCACACGGCCCATCACAACATGGGGATCATGATGCACTTCAACATGAACCTCACCTTCCCGATCGCCGACTGGTTCATGAACACGAGCGACCTCGACCGCGGACTCTTCGGGCATCTCTTCAACGGCTACAGCGACGCCCATGTCAAGCCAGCGCTGAAGCCGCTGATGGCCCGCTTTCGCACCGATGAAACCCAGGATGCCCGCTGCACGCTGGACGGGCCGCGGCTCGAGGCCGACGAACTTCGCACCCTCGCGGCGGTCGGCGGCCGCCTCTGAAGCGCCGGCGCTGGCGGCCCACCTCCGGCGGCCTCAGCCGCTGGCCTTGGCTCCGGAAAGCTTCACGAGCTCGGCCCACCGCGGCGCGTCCTTGCGCACCATGTCGTTGAACTCGGCGACGCCCATCGGCCGTGCTTCGACGCCGACCTTCGCGAGCTGTTCGCGAAACTCGGCGGTCGCCAGCTCGCGGTTGATCTCGGCATTCAGCCGCGTGACGATCGGCAGAGGCGTTGCTGCCGGCGCCGCGATAGATTGCCAGACCTGCAGGTCGAGCGTCGGGTAGGTTTCACCGAGCGTCGGCGTGTCCGGCGCGATCGTCGAGCGCTTCGACCCCGTTACCGCAAGCAACTTGATCTTGCCTGCGCGCACCTGCGGCATGCCGATCGAGGCATCGATGAGCATGAAGTCGATCCGACCGCTCATCATGTCGGTGAGGGCCTGGCCGCTGCCCTGATACGGCACATGCACCGCGTCCAGTTTTTCGGAAGCCTTCAGCATCTCGATCAGCAGCTGATGCGCCGTGCCGCTGCCCGGCGACGCGAAGCTGTAGGCGCCGGGCTTGGCCCGCAACGCGGCCACCAGCGACG
>JBDTIO010000177.1:0-2633 GCA_039936375.1 Caldimonas sp.
ACGGGATGACCATGGCGAGCGCGACCGAGATCGCGTTGTTGTCGGACAGGAAGCCGTCACCGGGAGGCCCGTACACCTTGTTCCCGCCGCCGGAGAGGAGGGTAAAGATGCCCCCCTTGACGCCGTAGAAGCCGACCGAGATCACGATGACCCAGAGCAGCCATTCGATGTGCCTGCGGGTTCGCAGCACGAGCGCGCTCACATGGAGGAAGAAGAAGATCTTCATCACCTCGACCCAGCGGCCGAAGCCGGCCTCGCGCTCAAGGGCGAAGACATAGGTGACGCACATCCACAGCGGGAACAGGATGAGCAGGAAGAGGACGATGTTCATGTCGTACTTCAGCTCGTCGCGCGTCAGGAGCAGGCCGAACAGGGTGCAGATCGCAATCACGGCTGCGAACGGGAAGTCGTAGGCAAAGCCGAAGGCGAACTTCTGGGGTGTCATCAGGCTGATCCAGACGAACATCAACGCGCCGATCCAGGGTCGCTTAATGATCAGCGGCAAGGTGCCGAAGACGATCATGGTGATGAGCACGTCTCTCATGTCTGGGTTCCAGGTGCCGTCCCGTCGTCGGATGTAGGTCGCGCTGCCCGGCGACCGGCGTGTGCGGCGGCCAGACGCGAGAACACCTCGAGCTGGCCGCGGGTGGCGTCGCTCCAGCCAAAGCAGCCGGCATGGCTGCGGACGGCCGCCCGGTCGACACCTCGCCCCCAGAGAGCCTGGACCGCGCCGACCAGCTGCTCGACGGTGCGATCGGCCATCAGTTGACCGGCGATCGGGTCGCTGACGAATTCGGGAATGCCGCCGACGGCGGTGGCTACGACCGGCGTGCCACAGGCCAGGGCCTCGAGAACGACGTTGGGCGCGCCTTCGCGCAGTGACGGCAGAACGAGGATGTCCGCTGCGCTGTAGTGCGAGCTCATCTCCTGCTGGGCGATGCGACCGCAGAATGCGACACGCTCGGCGACGCCGAGGCGGCGTGCGAGCGACTTCAGCGTCTCGTCGTCGGGGCCCGAGCCGACAACGCACAGGCGGAACCCGGGCAACGCCGTCAAGGCCTCGACAGCGAGTCGATGCCCTTTGCTCTCGAGCAGGTTGCCCACCGAGATCAGCGTCGGCGCTTCGGGCCAGCCGAGTCGAAGCCGCGCCGCCGCCTGGGGCAGGCACTGGAAGCGGTCGAGGTCGACGCCGTTGCGGAGGACCTCGAGGTGCTCGGACACGATCTCGTGCGCCCTCATCGCGCCGGCGAGCGCCGCCGAGACCGCGATCGAGGTATCGGCGCGTCGCGCGGCCCAGCGCATCATGCGGCGCGGCAGCGCATGACCGGCGATCAGGTTGATGTCGCTGCCGCGCGCGGTGATGACCAGCGGCTTGTCGAAGTGCCTGGCCAGGAGGGCGGCGGCGACGCCGTCGGGATAGTAGTAGTGGGCATCGATGACGTCGAAATCGAAGCCTCGTGCCATCAGCTGACGCAAGGTGCCCGCGGCGCCCAGCGCCAGCGCCAGCGGCGCGACGCTCATGCCGATCCTCGGCGGCAGCAGATAGCGGGGATGCCAGGTCTCGATGCCGTCGACCGACTCGTGTGCCGGCGTCCGCGCGATGCGCGCGTACTCGCCGAACCGGGTGTGACGAAGCGGAAACCACGGCACCGGCGCCACGACTTTCGCCTCGACCGCTCCCGTCGTGAGCAGCTGCTGCAGCCGGGTGGCCACGAAACTGCCATGGCCCGGGCGCACGCTGCTCGGATAGAGCGTGGAGAACAGCAGGACCTTGGGACGCGGGATCATGCAAGCCTACGCAGCCAGCGGCTTCATGCCACTCGCGCCCTGCTTGAATCGGTCGACACAGCGCTCGACGATGCCGTCGAGCCGGCGCATCGACTGCGACCACGCGTGGTGGCTCAGCACACGCTGGCGACCGGCAAGCGCGAGCCGGCGACGTTCGTCGGGTGAGTCGATCAGCCTCAGGATCGCTTCGACCTGCTCGCTTGCCGTATCAGCCGTCAGCAAGTGCTCGCCCGGTTCGGCATCGACGCCGCCGGCTGCGATCCGGCTCGTGATCACGGGCACGCCCAGGGCCATTGCTTCGAGGATCTTGTTCTGCGTGCCACGAGCGATCGCCAGCGGCGCGACCATGACCACGGATCGTCGCACCAGCGGCCGCACGTCGACGACCGAACCGGTGACGGTGACGCCGGGGCGCTCACCGAGCTTGCGGATCGCGGTCGCCGGATCAGCGCCGACGATCATGAGCTTGAGCGCGGGTCGGCGCGACCGGAGCATCGGCCAGACCTCGTCGCAGAACCGACGCATGCATTCCTGGTTGGGGTAGTAGTCCATGCGGCCGACGAAGCTGAGAGTGTCGGTGTCGTAAGGCTCAGCGACGGGGCAGAAGAACTCGCTGTCGACGCCGTTCGGGAACCAGTCCGTAGCAGCGCCGGTCGCATAGCCTTCGAGGGTCTGCCATTCGGCACGGGTGGTCGCGGTGCACAGGTCGAACCGTCGCGCCAGGCGCGCTTCGGCCATCATCATCTTCGCGCCCTCGAAACGGTAGCCCCAGGACAGGGGGCTCGGCTTGTAGTTCGCGTACTCGAGCCACTTCTGCGAGTCCATGTCGCCGAAGTCGAGGATTT
>JBDTIO010000178.1:0-2875 GCA_039936375.1 Caldimonas sp.
GCGAGCAGGTGCTTGGCGTAGGTCCAGCCCTTGTTCTCCTCGCCGATGAGCTGGTCGGCCGGCACCTCGACGTTGTCGAACCAGACCTCATTGACTTCGTGCTCGCCGTCCATCGTGATGATCGGCCGCACCGTCACGCCGGGGCTCTTCATGTCGATGAGGAGAAAGCTGATGCCCGTCTGCGGCTTGCCGTCGCTCGAGGTTCGCACCAGGCAGAAGATCCAGTCGCCGTACTGGCCGAGCGTGGTCCAGGTTTTCTGGCCGTTGACGATGTATTTGTCGCCGCGCCGTTCGGCCTTGGTCTTCAGCGAGGCGAGGTCCGACCCCGAGCCCGGCTCGCTGTAGCCCTGGCTCCACCAGACTTCGCCGCTGGCGATGCCGGGCAGGAAGCGCTTCTGCTGCTCGGGCGTGCCGAAGGCCATGATCACCGGGGCCACCATCACCGGCCCGAACGGAATGACGCGAGGCGCACCGGCGAGCGCCGTCTCTTCCTCGAACAGGTGCTTCTGGATCGCGTTCCAGCCGGGGCCGCCGAACTCCTTCGGCCAAGCCCAGCCGAGCCAGCCGTTCTTGCCGAGGATCTTGGCCCAGCGCTGCATGTCGTCGCGGGTCAGGCGAATCGAATTCCTCACCTTGTCGCTGATTTCCTTGGGCAGGTTCTGGGCAACCCAGCCGCGGATCTTTTCGCGAAAGGCCTGCTCGTCGGGCGTGAAGCTGAGGTCCATCGATGTCTCCGGGTCGCCCGCGGCGAAGAGCTAAGCGCGGTTTTTAGCACGACCGTGCGATTCGGTCTGTCAGCGTCGTGACAGCCGGCCCGCGGTCCGCGTTCGTCAGTTGCGCTTGTCGAGCGTCAGCAGGTCGTTCTCGCGGCGCATCTGAAAGCGCTGCAGATAGCTGTTGCCGAGCAGCACGAAGGGCATCGAGGCCGGCACCACCGTCGCATCGACGTCGTAGACCTGCACGTCGCCGATCCGGATCGAGGCCAGGCGCACCCGGTATGCGACGATCATGCCGTTGGCCGTGCTGCTGTAGGTGAGCGGGCCGTTCTTGTACTCGAGGCCGATTCGATCGGCTTCGGCGGCGCTGAGCACGACATTCGTGGCGCCGGTGTCGACGACGAAGTTCACTGTCCTGCCGTTGATCGTCCCGGAGGTGAGGAAATGGCCACCGCTCTGCGCCGTCAGCTTGATCTGTTGCCCGGTGCCACCGCTTGCCGCGCCGCCGAGGTTGATGGGCGCACCCCCGAGCTGCAAGGCGACGCGCTTGCCCTGCACTTCGACGACCGCGTCGTTGCCGCTGACGCTAAGCAGCTTGACGCCATCGACGGTGCTGCCGAGCGCGACGTTCTTCGCCTTGCCGTCGATGATGAGCAGGGCGCGGCTGCCGAGGCTGCCGCCCAGCGAGACGGTTTGCGCCGAGGCGACGCCGGCGCAGCCCGACAGGGCCGCAGCGAAGAGAACGTAGCGAAGGTCAATCACGGAAGTTCGTGAACGACAGCGGCTGGTCGGCGATCTCCTTGCGGATCAGCGCCATCGCCGTCTGCAGATCGTCGCGCTTGGCGCCGGTGATGCGCACGGTGTCGCCCTGGATCGAGGCCTGGACCTTGAGCTTGCTCTGCTTCACGAAGGTTTGCAGCTTTTTCGCCGTCTCGGTGTCGATGCCGCTCTTGACGACGACGAGCTGCTTGACCTTGTCGCCGCCGATCTTCTCGATCTTGGCGCTGCGGTCGAGAAAGCGCGCGTCGACGTTGCGCTTGGTCAGCTTGGCGAGCAGGATATCGACGACCTGGCCGATCTGGAAATCGCTGTCGGCATAGAGCGTGATTTCCTTCTCCTTCAGCTCGACGCGTGATGACGAGCCCTTGAAGTCGAAGCGCGTGCCGATCTCCTTGGCCGTCTGCTCGACGGCGTTCTTGACCTCAACGAGATTGGGTTCGAGCACGGAATCGAAGCTGGGCATTGTCGCTTTCTGGGCGGGCGACGCAGTTCGCCGCGTCGCTCAGGGATCGGCGAAAATTGTCCCATGCAAATCGACTCGGGTGTGAGTCTCAAGCCCTACAACACCTTCGGCCTGCCGGCGGTGGCGCGGACGTTGGTGCGAATCGCCAGCGGCGCCGACGTGCGCCGGGTCGTCGATGACCCGAAGCTGGGCCGCTCCCCCAAATTCATTCTCGGCGGCGGCAGCAACATCATCCTGACCCGCGACATGCCGCAGATCGTGCTCAAGGTCGAGGTGCGCGGCATGTGCGTCGTCGAGGAGCGCGGCGACGCCTGGATCGTCGAAGCCGGCGCCGGCGAGAGCTGGAACGAGCTGGTGGAGTTCACGCTCGACGCCGGCTGCCCGGGGCTGGAGAACCTCGGCCTGATCCCGGGCAGCGTCGGCGCCGCGCCGGTGCAGAACATTGGCGCCTACGGCGTCGAGCTGCAGGACCGGTTCGAGTCGCTCGACGCCGTCGATCTCGTTACCGGCCGCAGCGTCGTTCTCGGTCCCCAAATCTGCGCCTTCGCCTATCGCGACAGCGTCTTCAAGCATTCGCTCGCCGGGCGCAGCCTGATCACGCGCGTGCGATTTCGCCTGCCCAGGCCCTGGCAACCGGTACTCGGCTATCTCGAACTGCAAAGGAAGATGATCGAGAGCGGCGATCTCACGCCGTCACCGCGACGGATCTACGACTGGGTCAGCTCGATACGCCGCGCCAAGCTGCCGGATCCGGCAGCGATCGGCAACGCCGGCAGCTTCTTCAAGAATCCGGTCGTCACGCCCGAGCAGTGCCGCGACATCATCGGCCGCGACCCCGAGATCGTGCACTACCCGATGCCCGACGGCAGCGTCAAGCTCGCCGCTGCCTGGATGATCGACGCCTGCGGCTGGAAGG
>JBDTIO010000179.1:0-4267 GCA_039936375.1 Caldimonas sp.
CGGCGGCCATGTCTCCTCGGGCTGCATCCGTATGCGCGACATGGACGCGATCGACCTCTATAACCGAGTGCACGTCGGCACGCAGGTGATGGTGATCAGCTAGCTAAAGTTTTGTTGTCGCCAAGCGAGCGGACAACTTATCTGCGCAGCGCGCCAACGTGACTCGATAACTTAGCCGACCCGTTGATCATCGTCCAGATTTCGGCAATTCAGCTAGGCTCAGGACTCATTGATCAGAGCCAGAAGAGGACGGTTGCGGCGATGCGGATTGCTGAGAAGTAGGTGTGGGCGCAGCGGTCGTATCGGGTGTGGACGCGCCGCCAGTCTTTGAGCCGTCCGAACATGTTTTCGATTCTGTGGCGCTGTTTGTAGAGGACGGCGTCGTGCGGGATCGGGGCTTTGCGGTTGGACTTGGAAGGGATGCAGGCGGCGATCTTTCGCTTCGCCAGCGCCTGCCGGAACCAATCGGCGTCGTAACCCTTGTCGGCGAGTAGCTCGCTGGCCTTGGGCACCCTAGGTGTTTAGTCCCGGTATTTGATGGTGCATTGTTTTCTCCGGCCTGGAGGGATGCGCTATGGGAGAGGTTCTTCACGGGAGCGCCACGACGACAGAGCGGCTGTGTTCGGCGTCAAGCGTTTAGATGGCGCCATGGCGTGCGGTCCCTTAGTATGGCGTTGAGGATCGTGAGGAGCTTCCGCATCACGGCAACGAGCGCGACCTTCTTCGGCCGGCCACGAGCAGTGAGCTGATCGTAGAAAGCCCGGAAGGGGGAGCGACGCCGAATGGCGGTCAAAGCCGCCATGTACAGCACGGCGCGCACTGACGTCCTGCCGCCAGCAATTGCCCGACGGCCACGCATCAACCCGGAGTCTCGGTTGATCGGAGCGACGCCGACCAGGGCAGCAACCTGATGGCGGCTGACAGTCCCGAGTTCGGGCAGTTCGGCGAGAAGGGTCCGTGCGGTCACGTCGCCGATGCCAGGGACGGATTTCAGAAGTGCCTCAGCCTCGCGCCAAGCTGGGGAATGTTTGATGGCTTCGCCGATGTCATGGTCGATCGCGTCGAGCTCCTTCTGAAGAAAAGCAATATGGCATGCGAGTCTTCGGGCGAGATGCTTGTCGACGGTTTGGCGGCCACGATTGGTTTCCATGCCGATCATCTCGATGATCTGGCGCCGCCGGCCAACGAGTTCGGCGAGGTGGTTCCTCTCAGGTTCCGGAAGAGGTCGTACTTCAGGCCGAATGCGCTCGGCGAAAAGGGTAATCACCTCCGCATCGAGCGTGTCGGTCTTAGCCAAGCGGCCCATGGCTCTGGCGAAGTCTCGGATCTGGCGCGGGTTGACGACACAGAGCGGCAGCCCAATGCCGGCCAGGGCTGCCGCGACAGTAGCTTCGAAGCCGCCGGTCGCTTCGAGAACGACGAGGGCGACAGGCAGTTTCTTCAGGCGACTGACAAGGTCGTCCAGCCCCTTGCCATCCCGCGAGACATGGAATGCCTCGTTAGACGGTCTGAGATGGATGTCGAGGCGATCCTTGGAAACGTCGATACCGACGAAGACGGGGCGTTGTTCGTCCATGACCCTACCTTGCAAATGCGGGCTCGGGCCCGAGCGGCTGTCCGGGTGTGGGACTGCGATGATGGAGACCGCACCAAGCTCTGTCTCGGGCTTTCGGGCCCCAGGCGGACGCGGGCTGGCCTCCACTTTCAGCCTCGCTGGTCTCACTCCAGCAGGCAACTCAGACATACAAGGCGGTCCGTCGAGCGATACAACATAGTCAAGAGAGCTTAAGGGGGCTTGCGAAGCGCTACGGCGTCAACCCGAAGACGATCGCCAAGTGGAGAGCGCGGACCTCCGTTTCCGATCTGCCGACGGGGCCGAAGGAGCCCAGATCAACCGTCCTGTCAGTTGAGGAAGAGGCCGTCGTCGTTGCCTTCCGAAGGCATACTTTGCTGCCGCTCGACGACTGCTTGTACGCTCTGCAGCCCACCATCGCGCATCTGACGCGCTCATCCCTTCACCGGTGTCTGCAACGCCATGGGATCTCTCGGCTCCCGCAGGTCGAAGCCGAAGCCTCCGCCAAACGAAAATTCAAGGCTTACCCGATCGGCTATTTTCATATCGATATCGCTGAAGTTCGAACCGCGCAGGGCAAACTCTATCTCATCGTCGCCATCGACCGAACGTCGAAGTTCGCCTTCGTCGAACTGCATGAGAAGGTCGCGCGCCAGACTGCCGGAGACTTCCTGCGCCACCTGATCGTCGCCGTCCCTTACAAGATCCACACGGTCCTCACCGACAACGGGACCCACTTCACCACGCCAGGCAATACAAGCTCAGCCGCACCGGACATCAAGGCGGCTCTTGACGCCGGAGAACCCGTTTGGGCGCACGCCTTCGAATACGCCTGTGCCCAGAACGACATCGACCATCGGCTGACAAAGCCCAAGCACCCTTGGACCAATGGGCAGGTCGAGAGAATGAACCGCACGATCAAGGACGCAACCGTCAAACGCTACTTCTACGAAACCCACGATGAACTGCGAACGCACCTGCGCGACTTCGTCGACGCCTACAACTTCGCCAGACGCCTCAAGACCCTCGGAGGCCTCACCCCATATGAATTCGTCTGCAAAGCCTGGGCATCGCAGCCGCACAGATTCACAATCAGCCCACACCAGCAAACGCCGGGACTAAACACCTAGAGCATTCCCCCGCTGATCTGAATCGATTTTCGGGATTCCCTTTTCCGGTTCGATGAACGATTCTGGGGTTTCCCTGATTTGGAGGTTGGCGATGTCCCGGGGCTATTCGCTTGATTTGCGTGAGCGTGTGGTCGCGTTGGTCGATGAAGGAATGTCGAAGAGTGGTGCGGGCCGGCATTTGCGGATTGCGGAATCGTCGGCGATCAAGTGGTGCAAACGACTTGAGGAGTCGGGAAGCCTTGCCGAGAAACCGGGAAGAA
The DNA here is from genome assembly GCA_039936375.1 of Caldimonas sp. Taxonomy (GTDB): domain Bacteria; phylum Pseudomonadota; class Gammaproteobacteria; order Burkholderiales; family Burkholderiaceae_C; genus Schlegelella_A. The sequence continues at coordinate 2,964 of JBDTIO010000179.1, forward strand.
AGCTGGTCTATTCGCCGCTGGAAGCCCATGCGGATTGGTTGCTCGCCTTTGTAGAGCGTCGCAGCGACGCCACCCTCGCCGAGATCGTCGTTGCGATATCGGAAGAACGGGGGCTGTCTATCACGGACAGCTCCATCGCGAGGTTTTTCAAGCGGCGAGGCTTGAGCTATAAAAAAAACGCTGCACGCCAGCGAACAGTTGCGAGCCGACGTCGCCGCGGCGCGTGAAGAATGGCGGAAGGCGCAACCCACGCTTGATCCAGAGAAGCTGGTCTTCATCGATGAGACGAGCACCAACACGCAGATGACGCGATTGCGGGGACGTTGCAAAAAGGGCGCACGGCTGATCGACCGTGTGCCGCATGGCCACTGGAAAACAACCACTTTCGTCGCCGGCCTGCGCAATGACGAGATCGTTGCGCCGCTCGTCCTCGACCGCCCGATGAACGGAGTAGCCTTCCAGGCCTGGCTAGAGCAGGGTCTGACGCCAACACTCTCGCCCGGCGACACCGTCATCATGGACAATCTGCCAGCCCACAAGGTGGCAGGCGTGCGCGCTATCATCGAAGACGCCGGCGCCAGGCTGCTCTACCTGCCGCCATATTCGCCCGATCTCAATCCCATCGAAATGATGTTCGCAAAGCTCAAAGCCCTGCTACGGAAATTCAAAGAGCGCGCAATCGGCCCTCTTTGGGATCGCATCGGAGCCGTCCTGAGCGAGTTTACCCCGCAGGAATGCTCAAACTATCTCACACACGACGGATACGGTTCAGCTTAGCCGGGGAATGCTCTAATACCAGCGTCCCCGCCCATACCAACCGCCGCCGCCGAGTAGTAGAACGACGACCACGATGATCAGAAGTGTGTTCATGTCCATTACAGTCTCCTTTGTCATGAACGATACTCGCGAAGCCGATGCTGCGGCAGGATCGGAAAATACCTACGGTTGTCTGGCACCTTTACCTCGACGCGATCATCACAGTGGCATTGAGGACGGGCCGCCCGCGCGCCTGGACCCCTCATGGGGCGGCAAAGTGACGGCCGGCCAAGGTCGGCCGCGAGGAGGGCACCGAGTTTGCCGGTTGCCCGCGACGTGCAATCCCCCGCGCTGGCCGCCCTGCTATCGCTGTCCCATGATCCGGATCGGTGTCCCCCGGAAGCTTATGAGACCATCGCGCCAGAGAACCATGAGCGCGGAGGAGCGGAACTTTGGCTCGATAGCGCGACCGTTGTCACACGACATCTTGGAGGGGTCTGATCACTCTTGGTGCAAGCTGTCTGCCTACATCCGAGCGCGGAGCAACT
>JBDTIO010000180.1:0-3045 GCA_039936375.1 Caldimonas sp.
GACGGCGTGCTCCCCGGCGACTCGATCGCGATCTGCGCTGCGGCATCGGTGAACTACGCCGTCATCTTTCTCGGCGCCCTGCGGGCCGGCGTCGTCGTCGCGCCGCTCGCGCCGGGAGAGACCGCGACAAGTCTGGCCGGGATGCTCGCCGACTCGAGCGCGCGGCGCCTCTTCCTCGACGAGGCAGCGGCGGCAGCGTTCGAGCCGCCGTCCGACGTGCCGCGCACTGCCCTCGATGCCAGCGCCGCCGGCCGCGCGCTGGACGCGTGGCTCGCACCTTCGGGCACGGTCCCGCAACCCGTATCGATCGATCCCGACGCGCCGTTCAACATCATCTATTCGTCGGGCACGACAGGGACACCCAAAGGCATCGTCCAGCCGCACGCGATGCGCTGGGCGCAGGTGCGACGGGGCGGCGGCGCCTACGGCTACGGCCCCGACGCGACCACGCTGCTGGCGACGCCGCTGTACTCGAACACCACGCTCGTCGTCTTCTTGCCGAGTCTGGCGTGGGGCGGCACGGTTGTGCTCATGGCGAAATTCTCGGCGGAGGAATACCTGCGCCTGGCCGAGCGGCACCGCGCCACGCACACGATGCTCGTGCCGGTGCAGTACCAGCGCATCATGGCCACGCCCGACTTCGATCGCTTCGACCTCTCGTCGTACCGGATCAAGTTCTGCACGAGCGCGCCGTTCGCCGCAGCGCTCAAGGCCGACGTGCTCGCGCGCTGGCCGGGCGGGCTCGTCGAGTTCTACGGCATGACGGAAGGCGGTGGCAGCTGCGCGCTCGTGGCACACGAGCATCGCGACAAGCTGCACACCGTCGGCCAGCCGATGGAAGGCCACGACATCCGACTCGTCGACGACGACGGCCGCGAAGTCGCGCCGGGCACGCCGGGCGAGATCGTTGGCCGTTCAGGTTCGATGATGCTCGGCTATCACGGGCAACCTGTGAAGACGCACGAAGCCGAATGGACGAGCCCGCAAGGCGAGCGCTTCATCCGCACCGGCGACGTCGGCCGCTTCGACGCCGAAGGCTTCCTCACGCTACTCGATCGCAAGAAGGACATGATCATCAGCGGCGGCTTCAACATCTACCCGAGCGACCTCGAGGCGGTGTTGCGCGAGCACGCCCAGGTCGCCGACGCCGCCGTCGTCGGCGTCCCGTCGACGCGCTGGGGGGAGACACCGGTGGCGTTCGTCATCCTGCGGCCGAGGGCCTTGTCGACTTCGACGTCGCAAGCCGGCGACGAAGCCTCCATGCTGGCCTGGTTCAACGCACGCATCGGCAAGACGCAGCGGCTGGCCGCGCTGCACATCGTCGACGAGTTGCCGCGCAGCGGCATCGGCAAGGTGCTCAAGCGCGAGTTGCGCGACTGGCACTTGGCTGCGTCATCGATATCGAACAACGATGGGGCCTGACTCTTGCCGGTTCGCAGCGCCGTTGATGCGCTCCGGCTACGGTGGCCGATCGGCTCCGGCTGCACGAGCGGGCCCGCGAGGACATCGGAGCGACCGTTGAGCGTGGCCAGAAGGTGGAAGTGCTCGATCGCCGCAGGCATTGGCCTGCAGGCGCAACTCGACCGGAGCAGAGAAAGAAAGCGCGATCGCGGTCGCGAGCGCTGAGCGGCTGCTAGACGGCCAATGTGGCCGGCAACAGACGGTCGTACTCCGTCTTGACGACCCGGTAGCACTCGCAGGTTCGCTTTTCCAGCCCTGGACGGTCGAGGACGGTGATGCGGCCGCGCGAATAGCGGATAAGCCCCGCTTCCTGCAGCTTGAGCGCGCCCTCGGTCACTCCTTCGCGCCGAACGCCGAGCATGTTCGAGATGAGCTCTTGCGTCATCACGAGTTCGTTACCCTGCAGTCGGTCGAGGCTCAGCAATAGCCAGCGGCACAGCTGCTGGTCGAGAGAGTGGTGTCGGTTGCACACGGCCGTCTGCGCCATCTGCGTGATCAGCGCCTGGGTGTAGCGCAGCAGCAGATGCAGCACCGGCGCGCGGTTGAACTCTTCCTTGATGACCTTCGAGGTCAATCGGAAGCCCTGACCGGCGCTCTGGACGACTGCCCGACTGGGCGTCGATCCGCCACCCATGAAGAGCGAAATGCCGACCAGGCCCTCGTTGCCGACGACCGCAATCTCGGCCGAGGCACCGTTTTCCATGACGTAGAGCAAGGAGACGATGGCCGTGATCGGGAAATACACGTGGCTCATCGTGCCGCCCGACTCGTAAAGCACTTGACCAAGCGGCATCTCGACGTACTCGAGCAAAGTCTGCCAGCGTTGCCATTCCGTATCGGGCAAGGCGGCAAGAAGATGGTTTTTCTTAGGATCGACCGTCGAGGTCATAACCTCATCCGCTATGGGTGCGGCGCCTATGCTGACAGAAAAAGCACCGGACTGAGGATGCCTTGCGCGGGGATGGTCAGGTCCAGGTCAGGTTCAGGCGGCAAGTCTGCTGTTGCGAGCCAATGCCTGACCAATCGTCGGTTGCATAGCGCGCTGCCGCACAGACGGTCGAGATGCTTGGCTTCATTCTTGGTTCCGTGAAGGAGATTCCCGTGAATGGAGATGAGCAGTCGAGGCATCAGGTCGCAATGGCAAGTGACGATGTCGGCGGTCCTGAGGGGCGAGGCACCACGGGGCTAACTGAAGCACCTTTGCCGCTAGTAGGCGTCGCCGGACTTCGTCAGCGACACGCTCCTACCGATGCGTCTTGGGTCGATGAAGTGCGTAGATCGTTGAGATCATGACCAGAACAACACTCACGGACTTGCAGGTCGTCGGAGCACATTGATGGCGGCGTTTCGGATGCGGCTGGCCCACCTGCTCAATGGCTGGCTTGCTGCGAGTGCGAGCCAACCTGCACCGTCTTACACCAAGAGGCCGGACGGTACGGTCCGGCTGAGCGGGAACATCAGGAGCGGCCAGGTCGGCGCGGCGGCGTTCGAGCTGCCCGCGGACTGTCGCCCCGCTGAGGCGATGGAGTTCCCTGCCGTGCCGCAACAGGGGCAGTTCGGCTCGATCATGATCACTGCGCTGGG
>JBDTIO010000181.1:0-3036 GCA_039936375.1 Caldimonas sp.
TTCGTTCGATGAGCGTGCGCCAGAACATCATGCTCGGCGGCCATTCGCGAACGCGCACCGGCTGGCTGGCCAACGCGTTGCGCCTGCCGAGCGTCTCGCGCGAGGAGAAGCAGCTTGGCGCGCAGGCCGATCGCCTCGTCGAGCTGCTCGACCTCGGCGCCGTCGTCGACGCGCCGGTGATGGACCTGTCGTTCGGCATGCAAAAGCGGGTCGAGCTCGGTCGCGCCCTGGCTTCGGCGCCCAAGCTCCTCCTTCTCGACGAGCCGGCGGGAGGGCTCAATCACGAGGAGGTCGAGACATTGATGGAGCTGCTACGCCGCATTCGCGGCGAGCTCGACCTGACGATGCTGCTCGTCGAGCATCACATGAACATGGTGATGCGCATCTCCGACCGCGTCGTCGCCCTCGACTTCGGTCGCAAGATCGCCGACGGTACGCCGGCCGAGGTGCAGGGCAACGAGGACGTGATCCGCGCCTACCTGGGAACGACCGCATGAGCACCGCCGGGGCGCCGAAGACGGCCCTGCTCGAGGTGCGCGGCCTGCGCGCCCGCTACGGTCCGACCGAGGTGCTGCACGGCGTCGACTTCGCCGTCGCCGACGGCGGCATCACGACCGTTCTCGGCGCCAACGGGGCCGGCAAAACGACGCTGCTTCGCGCCGTCTGCAACATGGTGCGCACTGAGGGTGAGATCGTTCTCGGCGGTGCGCGCATCGACGGTCGCCCGACCGAATCGATCGTCCGCCTCGGCGTCGCCCACGTGCCCGACGGCCGGGGCACGTTCATGCAGTTGAGCGTCGAGGAGAACCTGCGCCTGGGCGCGCACACGCGGCGCGACCGGGTCGGGATCAGTGCCGACTGCGAGCGCATGTACGTCCACTTCCCGCGCCTGAAGGAGCGCCGCCGCCAGCAGGCGGGAACGCTGTCCGGCGGCGAGCAGCAGATGCTCGCCGTGTCGCGGGCGCTGATGCTTCGGCCGCGCCTGCTCCTGCTCGACGAGCCCTCGTTCGGCCTGGCGCCGCAAATCGTCCAACACCTGTTCGAGATCCTGCGCGCCATCCAGCAAAGCGAGCGCATCGGCATGCTCCTCGTCGAGCAGAACGCGGCCCTGGCCCTGCAGCTCGCCGACCACGCCTACCTGCTCGAGACCGGGCGCGTTGTCATGTCGGGGCCGGCCGAGATGGTGCGCGCCGACGAGTCCGTGCGCCGTTCCTATCTCGGCTACTGAGACTCCAGGCGCGATGAACGTCCTTCTTCACCAGGTGCTCTCGGGTCTCGCCAGCGGCGGCATCTACGCCAGCGTGGCGCTGGCGCTGGTCATGATCTACCAGGCGACGCACCTGGTGAACTTCGCGCAGGGCGAGATGGCGATGTTCTGCACCTACATCGCCTGGGCCCTGATACAGGCCGGCGTGCCGTACTGGGGCGCGTTCTTCCTGACCGTCGGCGGCGCCTTCGTGCTCGGCGTCGTCATCGAGCGCGTCATCGTCCGGCCGGTCGAGGATGCACCGATTCTCGCCATCGTCATCGTCTTCATCGCCCTTCTCGTCATCTTCAACAGCCTGGCGGGCTGGATCTTCACCTACACGATCAAGCCGTTCCCCAGCCCGTTCCCGACGCAGCCGCTGTTCGGCAACTCGTACGTCTCGTCGCACGAGATCGGCTCGATGGCGATCACCCTCGTCGTCCTGCTCCTGCTCTTCGTCTTCTTCCGCTTCACGCCGCTCGGCCTGGCAATGCGCGCCGCGGCGCAAAACCCGGTGTCGAGCCGGCTTGTCGGTATTCGCGTCGGCTGGATGCTCGCCCTCGGCTGGGGCCTCGCCGCGGCGATCGGCTCGATCGCCGGGATGATGGTCGCGCCGACCGTCTTCCTCGAGCCGAACATGATGGGAGGCATCCTCCTCTACGCCTTCGCCGGGGCACTCCTCGGCGGCATCGACAGCCCCGGTGGCGCCGTCCTCGGCGGCTTCATCGTTGGCGTCCTCGAGAACGTCGTCGGCGCCTACGTCGGCACCGAACTGCGCCTGACGGTGGCCCTCGTCGTCATCATCGGCGTGCTTGTCATCAAGCCGTCGGGCATGTTCGGCCAAGTCCACGTCAGCCGCGTCTGAACCGCATGGCCACGACTCCCCGCGGACCGGCGATCACCCAACGCAAGCTTGTCGGGCTTGCCGTCCTGCTGGCGCTCGCCTGCGTCCTGCCGTTCGTGCTCGACAACTACCGCGTCTTCCAGGTGACGCTGGTCCTCGTCTACGCGATCGCCCTGCTCGGCCTCAACATGCTGACCGGCTACAACGGCCAGATCTCGCTCGGCCACGGCGCCTTCTATGCGATCGGCGCCTACACCGCGGCGATCCTCATGGACAAGGGCAACGTGCCCTATTGGGCGACGATTCCGGCCGCCGGTGTCGTCTGCGGCGTGGCCGGTTTCCTGTTCGGGTTGCCGGCGCTGCGCCTGGAGGGCCTCTACCTGGCGCTCGCCACCTTCGCGCTCGGCGTGGCGATGCCGCAGATCCTGAAGTACAAAGGCCTCGAGGAGTGGACGGGAGGCGTGCAGGGGATCGTCATCATCAAGCCCGACCCGCCGTCATGGGTTCCCCTCGATCAGGATCAGTGGCTCTACTTCTTCACGCTGGCCTGGCTGCTCGTCGCCTTCGTCGTCGCCTGGAACCTGCTGCGCGGCCGGATCGGCCGGGCCATGGTCGCCATCAGGGATCAGCCCATTGCCGCACAGGCCATGGGGGTCAATACTGCGCTGGTCAAGTCGACGACCTTCGGCGTCTCGGCGCTCTACACGGGGATCGCGGGCGCCCTCGGAGCGATCGCGATCCAGTTCGTGGCACCGGACTCGTTCGCGTTCTTCCTGTCGATTACGCTCGTGGTCGGGGTCGTCGTCGGCGGCCTGGCATCGATATCCGGAGCGATCTATGGCGCAGTGTTCATCCAGTTCGTCCCCAACATCGCCGACAACATCTCGAAAGCCGCGCCATGGGCGATCTACGGCGTCATCCTGATCGCGTTCATGTACGTCATGCC
>JBDTIO010000182.1:0-3731 GCA_039936375.1 Caldimonas sp.
CGTGGCGGCGTCTTCGGCATCGACGAGAAGTACGTGCCGGTGCCGTGGGGAATCTTCAAGGCGACCCCGGGTGCGGGGCTGCTGGTGCTCGACTCGACCAAGGCTGTCATGAAGTCGGCACCCGAGGTGGCGGAAGACCGGTTTTCCGCGCATGGCGATTTCGCGGCGCAAAGCAAGACCGTCGACGTTTACTGGGCCGAGCACGGGGCGAAGTGAATCGAATGGACGCTCGTACTGCCGGTTGGAAGGAGACGCTGCGCGACGGCACCCAGGTTCTCGTGCGCCCGATCAGCGCCGAAGATCGCGAACGCGAGCGTGCGTTCATTGAGAACATGTCGCCGGTCTCGCGGCGCTTCCGTTTTCTCGACACCATGAAGTCGCCGAGCGCGGCCTTGCTGACGCAGCTGACCGACATCGACCCGGCGACGGACGTCGCCTTCGTGGCCCTGCTCGCGCGGTCGAGTTCGGCGACGGAGATCGGCGTCGCGCGTTTCAGCGCACGGGCCGACGGCTCTGGCTGCGAGTTCGCCATCGCCGTCGGTGACGCCTGGCAAAGAAAGGGCTTGGGTACGCTGCTCATGCACCGTCTGATCCAAGCAGCGCAGGAACGAGGGATCGCGGCGATGCACGCCATCAGCGCCTCCGACAATGAGGGGATGCGACGGCTTGCCGAGCCGCTGGGCCTGCTGCGAATGCGCGACCCGGAGGATGACGCACAGGTCGTTTATCGCATCGCGCTGCCATCGATGCCCGCTCGGGAAGCTGGTCACACGGTCCCGAGCGATCCTCGGCTCTCGAACTTTGGAGTGGCCTGCCGCGCAGAACCGCTTCTTGGCAAAGCGCACGCTACTCGCTCGGCAGCCTTTTCGCGCTGAAATGTCCCTGATCCGTCGTCAGCGCCTCGCTAGTAAACGCAATCGCGGCTGACAGCCCGGCGCTCCACACTCGCGACCGTGCCTGGGGAGGCAGCGCCGCCCACGAACCCGCCGCTGACGGGAAACGTGCGCCGCGCGGTCTCGTCACGCCGCGCCTCCATGACCTGTTCGACGCAAGACCTGCGCGCGGACCGATCAGCGAGACTGGTGCATTGCGACATCGAACGGCGGAACCCCGGATCGTCGTTGTCGGCGCACCAGAGCTGTTTCGGCGCGTCTCGCCCTGGCATCGGGCTCGCCGGCCGCGAACCATCGGGCATCACAGCGTTTGCAGAATCCGCAGCGACGTATGTCGGAGCCGTGCTGGAGGCGTCGGAAAGTCGCGGCGGGGATCCGACAACCGCGCCTTCCGCCGAAGCCGCGATAGGCAGCAGACACAGAAGCGACACGCCGACAACGGTATACCGCAGAGAGGACATGCTATTCATGAGAGCGCCTCAATCTGATCCTCTCGGCCGGCCATGCCGCTGGGCGATGACCTCTCGCGCAAGCCGGACCGGAAGAGGACTTTGCTTATCGACCCGTCGCCGGTGCAGTTGCCGTTGCCGGCGTCCGCGCGATCTCGGACTTCATGCGTACGTATTCGTCGCGGGCGATCTCACCGCGGGCGTAGCGCTCGTCGAGAATGTCGAGCGCACTGCTCGGGGCCGTCCCATATCTCCTATGCAACCGGTATGTGTAGCCCCAGTTGCCGAAGCTCGAGAACATGATGATCATGAACCCGATCCAAAGGAACCATGTCCAGCCGAACCCACCGTTTCCGTACATCTTGAACTCCTTGTGCGAACTCGAACGCTGTCGCATCGATCTCGAATGAAACCATCATGGCGCGTGCTTGAATGCGTGTCTGTGCGTTGACGCACGTACCCCGCTTCGGTGTCCCGGCCGCGGCGTGTCATTGCGTCGATCGACTCGGCGAGAGCTCTGTCGATTCGCCGTCGAGCGTCGCGCTGAAAGCGCTCTACGGCGCCACCCTCAGGCTGCGCAATGCAACTCCTTGCCAGGCGGACTGCCGATCTTGACCGTGGGGCACGCTGCTCTTCCCGGTGCCAAGCGACGTCGAGCCCCAGATCAAACCCAGTAGAAATCTCTTTCGCTCACTTGTTCGTCTTCTCCGAAGCGGTGCTTTGCTCCATCACCTTTTGATAGGCTGATGACGTGAGATGAACACGACAAAACTCGTCGACCCTGGGCTGGATCTTGTCGACGTCCACGACGTCGAAAGTTGCGGAATTTGGTTTTCCGCGTTTTGATTAGCCGACCGTGTAGTAGATGGATTTCGGCTTGACGACATCGTCCATTGTCAGATAGTCCTTGCAGGACGTCTGCATGATGGGCTTGTGCGACGGCTCATTGGTCGTCTGCGCCTGCGCCAGACCCTGCGCTGCCGCGAGGGCGGCGAAGATGCTCGCGCTCAAAAATGCGTTCATATAGTTCCTTTCATTCGAAAGCAGGAAGAAGTCAAAGCTTTGTACTTGAGGGCGTGCAGCGCGCCAGGTCTGTGCGTCAGCGAACACATGCGTCTTCCGAAATGACCACCGCTGCGCCCAAAGCTGTCGCCGCGCCTGTGGCGCGCGATCGGTGGTCAGTTCTTGGGCAGGCTTCGCAGCGCACAATGCGACTCGCCAAAGGAGTTGTCGGATGCCGGCCGCCTGCGACCCCAAAGTCAATCACGTGCTCGCTGCGCTTCCCGAAGCGGAGTGGCAGCGCTGGCTGCCCCAGCTCGAATGGACGGATCTGCCACTGGGCCATGTGCTGTACGAGTCGGGCAGGCTGCAAAGCCACATCTACTTCCCGACGACGGCGATCGTCTCGCTGCTCTACGTGATGGAGAGCGGCAGCTCCGCCGAGATCGCGGTCGTCGGCAACGAAGGCGTCGTCGGCATCGCTTTGTTCATGGGCAGCGAGTCGACCCCGAGTCGCGCCGTCGTGCAGAGCGCGGGCGCGGGCTACCGGCTCATCGCGTCGGCGATCAAGGGCGAGTTCAGCCGATCCGGCCCGGTCATGCACGTGCTGCTGCGCTACACGCAGGCGCTGATCACGCAGATGTCGCAGACAGCCGTGTGCAACCGGCACCATACGCTCGACCAGCAGCTATGCCGCTGGCTGCTGCTCAGCCTCGACCGGCTGCGCGGCAACGAGCTGGTGATGACACAGGAGCTGATCGCCAACATGCTCGGCGTGCGCCGCGAAGGCGTGACCGAAGCGGCAACCCGGCTGCAGAATGCCGGGCTCATCCGCTACAAGCGCGGCCACATCACCATGCTCGACCGTCAGGGCCTCGAGAAGCGCAGTTGCGAGTGCTATGCGGTCGTCAAGAGAGAGTACGACCGACTCCTTCCCGATCGAATCGCGACCTGAATCGGGTCGATTGCGGGCGATATTCCGCCGCGAGTCCCACCCTCCAGCGGCGGCTGTTTGAAGGTGACGCTTTCGAGTGCGCCACCGCACAGACCGGTGTGATCGCGGCGAACCATACTGATGGATGCCCGGCGCTCGCAACGGGTCGTGATCGTCAGGCCGGGCGAAGGCGAATACCGCGCCTTTTCGACACCAGGTCGTCGACACGATCCATCGCGCAGCCGTCCGCGCCTTTCCCCTTCGCACCATTGAGGACCCGCACCATGCTACGCAACGTCAACAATCTCTACGGCTTCTCGGTGGCTGCAAGCGACGGTCCGATCGGCGAGGTCAGGGACTGCTATTTCGACGACCAGTCCTGGACGATCCGCTTCTTCGTCGTCGAGACCGGCCCGTGGCTCGACGGCAGGAAGGTCTTGATCTCGCCCATCGCCG
>JBDTIO010000183.1:0-3598 GCA_039936375.1 Caldimonas sp.
GCAAGGCGACGCCTTCGTTCTTGTCGCGCACGCCGAGCTGGTCGACGAGCGAGCCTTTCGGGTCGCCGAAGCTCCAGTGACCGAGCTTCGAAAGATCCTTGTGATCACGGCGCCAGCCGAGCTTGGAAAACTCGTTGTCGGTCGAGCCACCGAGCAAGATCGCATCGCGCTCCTCGAATTGCGAGGCCAGCTTGTCGAAACCGGTGATCTCGTTCGGGCAGACAAAGGTGAAATCCTTCGGCCAGAAATAGATGACCTTCCACTTGCCGGGGAAGCTCTTCTCGGTGAGCGTCTCGAAGGCCGAGACGCCGTTTTCCTCATGGTGGTTGAAGCCGGGCTTGACGCCCTGGACGCTGAAGCCTTCGAGCTTGTCGCCAATCGTTTTCATCGAATGTTCCTGTTCGGTAAGAGCGCCAAGGTGGCGCGACAGGAACAATTTTAGACTATCGACTACGTTATCCTAATCGTTATTACCTAACATGACGATGGGCTTAGCGCAGGTCGCCGGCCAGGCTGGCGAGTGTTTCGGGCGAGATGGCAACGTGGGCCGGGTAGTGGGAGTGATCGCAGCCCAGCTTCGCGTGGGCGCCGACGCGGAGCGCCTCGCGAGTCGGCCGGTCGAACTCAAAGCGCAGAAAGTGCACCGCCGAGGTCTTCTCGGCGTTCTCGCGCTCGAGATCCTCGTCGGCGATCGCGTAGCTGCGCGCGTGGCCCTCGACCTCGACGAAGACACGATCCTCGATGCCGATCAGCCGCCCGAGCTCGCGCTTCCGCTCGTTCGGATCGGGGTACTCGATCAGCATCGTCGCCTTCCAGTTCGTGCCGTCGGGAACGAGATCGGCGTAAACGTCGATCTCGCCTTGGATGCCGGCCTCGTCGAAAACCTTCTCGACGTGCAGCATTTCCTGGATCTGCCGCCGGACGGTGGTTTCGTCTTCGAACTGGATGCCCAGGTGCTCGCCGAGGCGAACCGTGCGCAGGCGCCGATGGACGATGAAGGGAGGCCGGCTCGAGGCGCGGATCTTCGCGTAGGCCTCGAGGCTCAGCAGGCTCTCCGGCGTGATCTTGATGCTCATGGCGAGGTTCTCATTTGAGGCCATAGGCCAGCGCGACCAGGCTGAGCGGATGGCGCAACGGCGCTTGCGCCAGCGCGTTCTCGGCCATGCCCTGGGCGATGTGATGGCCGGCCAGGGCGCAGTCGGAGCTGATGAAGTCGGGCTCGCCCTGGGCCATTGCCTTGAAGACCGGCTTGCCGATTTTCATCGCCACTGGGTACGTCGGCGTCTTCACGCCATACGTTCCGGCGTGGCCGGAGCAGCGCTCCACGGTATTGAGCTCGACGGTGACCGACTTGCCGACGAGCTTGAACATCTCTTCGGTCTTGCGGCCGATCTTCTGCACCCGGCCGTGACAGGGGATGTGATAGCTGACCTTGCCGAGCGACGTATTGAAATCGGTCTTCAGCAATCCGTCACGATGGCGCGCGATGAGGTACTCGAATGGATCGAACATCGCTGCCTGCACGAGCTTCACGTCGGCCTCGTCGGGAAACATCAGCGGCAGCTCCTGCTTGAACATCAGCGTGCAGGAGGGAATCGCCGAGACGATCGCCCAGCCTTCCCGGGCGTATCGCGCCAGCACCGGAAGGTTCGCGTTCTTGTGCTTCTCCACGCCCTCGAGATCGCCGAGTTCAAGCTTGGGCATGCCGCAGCAGCTTTCTCTCTCGACGATCTCGTAGGGGATGTCGTTGTGCCGCAGCACCGCGAGCAAGTCGTCGCCGATGCCGGGCTCGTTGTAGTTGACGTAGCAGGTCGAAAAGATCGCCACCTTCCCGGGGCTGCGCTCGCCATCGCGAACCGGCAGGCCCGCGGCGCTCCTTGCGGCGCCGCTGCGAAAGCGCTTCGTCGCCAGTGGCGGCAGCCAGGCGTCGGGGTGAACGCCGAGCGCCGCGTCGAGCACCTTGCGGACGGGCCGGGTCCGGTTCGCGGCGTTGACCGCCTGGACGACGATCGGAATGCCGGCGAGCTGACCGTGCACGTCGGTCGAGGCGAGCAGCTTTTCACGCATGCCGACGCCGCCCTTTTGATACTTGATCGCCTTGGCGCGCAGCATCAGGTGCGGGAAGTCGACGTTCCACGGGTGCGGCGGCACGTACGGGCACTTCGTCATGTAGCAGAGGTCGCAGAGGTAGCACTGATCGACGACCTTGGCGTAGTCTTTCTTGTCGACGCCGTGCACTTCGCCGTCGGCCGTCGCGTCGATGAGGTCGAACAGGTTCGGAAACGATTGGCACAGGCTCACGCAGCGGCGGCAGCCATGGCAGATGTCGAACACCCGCTCCATCTCGGCGAAGGCCTTGGCTTCGTCGTGATAGTCGGCGCCTTTCCAGTCGATCGGGTGCCGGGTCGGTGCTTCGAGATTGCCTTCGCGCAGAGTCATTGCAAGTGCCCATCAACGAACAAGGGCCGCGACGGCCCTTGTTCTTCGTGCTTCGTGAACGATCGCCTCAGTCGACGAGCGCGTCGAGCGCCTTCTGATAGCGATTGGCATGCGAGCGCTCGGCCTTGGCCAGCGTCTCGAACCAATCGGCCACTTCGTCGAAGCCTTCTTCGCGCGCCGTCTTGGCCATGCCCGGGTACATGTCGGTGTACTCGTGCGTCTCGCCGGCGACGGCGGCCGTCAGGTTTTGCCGACTCGAGCCGATCGGCAAGCCGGTGGCCGGGTCACCGACGCCGTGCTCGAGAAATTCCAGGTGGCCGTGGGCGTGGCCGGTCTCGCCTTCGGCGGTCGAGCGGAACAGCGCCGCGACGTCGTTCTGGCCTTCGATGTCGGCCTTGTTCGCGAAGTAGAGGTAGCGGCGATTGGCCTGCGATTCGCCAGCGAACGCATCGCGCAGGCTCTGCTCGGTTTTCGATCCCTTCAAACCCATGATGGTCTCCTGAGTGCCGATGTGGACTTGCCCGGCGGGCAAGTGAACTTACGCACCGTAGCGCTTCCCGGGGCCGAGGGCAATACACATATTCAATCCGGTGCATTGCAGGACGCTATCCCCGCAAGCGTCGACCGGCGCTGCGCTCGTTTGCTAAACTGCCGACACCGTGGGGGGGTAGCTCAGCTGGGAGAGCGTCGCGTTCGCAATGCGAAGGTCGGGAGTTCGATCCTCCTCCTCTCCACCACTTGACAGTCCAGCAAGGTCCCGCGAAGTCCCGGGAAGATCAAAAAGTCCTTGAGAATCAACGCTCCAGGGCTTTTTTCTTGTCCCGGACGTCCCAGAAAATCCCGGCAGATCGGAGATCACATTGCAGTAACTGATGCAGTAACCGCAAAATTTCGCTGTTTTCCCTGCGGAGTTACTGCACATGAGCCTGCATCTCATAGCGTCGAACGCAACCATCAAGGCGATCAAGGCAGGCGATGAGCGAACGCGGCTGAGCGACGGTCAAGGCCTCTACCTGAAGCTGTTCGTCAAGGGTGGCTCGCACGCATGGTGGTTCGACTACACGTTCGAAGGCCGGCGCAAGACCATCAGCTTCGGCACGTACCCCGCGACCACCCTGAGTCTGGCGCGCAAGAAGGCGGAAGAGGCTCGCGAACAGGT
>JBDTIO010000184.1:0-12421 GCA_039936375.1 Caldimonas sp.
CGCAGGCGGTGCGTCGCGACATGCACAAGATGAAGGCCTTCGTCCGCTTTCGCACTCTCGACGACGACCCGGGCGGCGCGCCTTTGCACGTTGCCTGGTTCGAGCCCGAGCATCACATCGTCGAGGCCACGGCGCCGTTCTTCGCGCGCCGGTTCTCGACGATGCGCTGGGCGATCCTGACACCCGAGCGCAGCGTGCGCTGGGACGGCGAACGGTTGACGCTGGGGCCGCCGGCGCGGCGCGACCAAGCGCCGCCCGCCGATGCCGGCGAAACACTGTGGTTGACGTACTACGAAAGCATCTTCAACCCAGCGCGCCTGAAGGTGCAGGCGATGCAGAAGGAAATGCCCAGGCGCTACTGGCGGAACCTGCCCGAGACCCGGCTCATCGGCCCGCTGATTGCCGGCTCGTCGGAACGGAGCATGAGCATGATCCAGCGCGACCCGACCGACCCCGCAAAGCCTCGCCCCGCCCTGCAGCCGAAGCCGGCGGCCGGCCATCCAGTGACGCCCGGCGGGGAGGCGCCCACTTCGCTGCCCGCTCTGCGCGAAGCACTCGAGCGCTGCCGCGAGTGCCCGATCGGCGAGCACGCGACGCAGGCCGTGCCGGGCGAAGGGCCGCAGCATGCGCGGCTGATGTTCGTCGGCGAGCAGCCGGGCGACCAGGAGGATCGGCAAGGCCGGCCCTTTGTCGGCCCGGCCGGGCAGCTCTTCAGCCGGGCGCTCGAGCAGCTCGGCGTCGAGCGCCGCGAGGTCTACATCAGCAATACCGTCAAGCATTTCAAGTTCGATCTGCGCGGCAAGCGGCGCATCCACAAGACTCCGACGCAGCAGGACGCGGCGGCCTGCCTGCACTGGCTCGAAAGCGAGATCGCGCTGGTCGATCCGGGCGCCCTCGTCGCCCTTGGCGCCACCGCGGCGCGCCAGCTGATGGGCACGACGATCGCGGTGACACGGCAGCGCGGCCAGTGGCTGAAGCGCGCTGACGGCCGCCGCGTTCTCGTCACCCTGCATCCGTCGGCGCTGTTGCGCATGGCGCCCGAAGACAAGGAAGCCGCCTACGCCGCATGGCTCGACGACCTGCGCAGGGCGACCTCGGTGTAAGAACGCCGCGCCCTCGGGCGACAAGCCGAGGTGGCGATCTGCCGCAACCTCGACCCTTACCGGAGATTCCATGAAGAACCTGACGACCAGCCTGATGTGCGCGTGCCTGGCCCTCGCCGGCGCGACTGCCTTTGCCGCCGACGACGCGATGATGAAAAAGCCCGACGCCATGGCCAAGGACGGCATGATGAAAAAGGACACCCTGACCATGCAGGAATGCAAGGATCACATTGCGATGGCCAAGAACGACAGCATGAAGAAGGACGACGCCATGATGAAGAAAGACGCGGCGTGCGACGACCTGATGAAGAAGGATTCGATGATGAAGAAAGACGGCATGGCCGCCGATCCGATGAAGAAGTAGTCGCGCAAACGGGACGCGTCCTACAGCCCGTTCGGGTCTCGCCTGACCGGGCTTTCTTTCAGCCGATGCTTCAATGTCCCGCACGCCCTCCGGCGCATCGACATACGAGCACGAAATGAACGACACCGGCGATCAACGCACCCATCTCTGGAAGCTGGTCAAGGACATCAAATTCGCGATGTTCACGACGCGGCACGGCAACGGTCATCTGCACGCCCGGCCGATGACGACGCAGAACAAGGATGGCATCGAAGCCGACGAAAGCCTCTGGTTCTTCATGCCGAAGCATGGCGATCCGGTCGACGACCTGAAGGCTGACCCGATCGTCAACCTCGTCTATGCCGATCCGTCGAAGGACACGTACGTCTCGATCTCGGGTACCGCCGCGATGATCGAGGACCAGGCCAAGAAGGATCAGCTCTGGAGCAAGCTGAACGCCGCCTGGTTTCCTGGTGGCTCGACCGATCCCAACCTCGCGTTGGTGCAGGTCCAGATCGTCCACGCCAACTATTGGGACGTGAAGGAAAGCAAGGTCGTCCAACTCCTCACGATGGCCAAGGCCGCCGTGACGGGCAGGCCGCCCACCGAGCTCGGCGAACACGGCGTCGTCCGCATGCGCTGAGGCGTTGCCGCAGGCGCGGCACAACGTCACGCCCGAGGGTCGCAGAGCAAGCGCCGAGCGAACTGCCGTGCAAGGACCGGGCTGTTTCGCGAATCGGGAGCGGGCGCCGGCCGCTAAGGTGTCGACACCCCGCTTTCGGGAAACGACATGCGCCACCCTCCCTCGACCCCGCACTTCTCGCACGCCTTCAGCGCTTCGGTTTCAGCCGGAGGCATCGAATGGGAAGAGCTGCCTTCGCTGGCCGATTCCCTTGCCGATCGACTCGTCATTCTCGGCAGCCGAAAACTCGGCGAGGCCGCGGCGAACGCGGCTAGTCGGCGCTCCGGCGGTTTTGCGTCCACGGCCGGCTCTCCCTGGGACGCCACGCGTCCTGCCGAACTCGAGACGGCGGTCATGTCGCCGCCCTTTCGCGAACCGCTCCAGGGAGTGGCCATGCGCGAAGTCAACGAGCCGGATATCTTTCGCCACTTCTTCGGCGCCTGACGCCGGTACCGCAACGAGGCCGCCACACCGACGGCGGACGGCGCAAAGGCTGCCGAGCGGCGCGCAGGAGCGCCGTGGCTGGCTATCCTCGGCGCTTTTGATTCCCGCGCCATCGCTGTGACCCACATCGTTTCGCCTCCCTCTCGACCTGCCGTCCGCCTCTATTGGGAAGACTTCGTGGTCGGCCAGACACGAGAGTTCGGCCACTACCTCGTCACTCGCCCAGCGGTGCTCCAGTTCGCTCGCCAATTCGATCCGCAGCCGTTTCACATCGACGACGAGGCAGCTGGCCAATCCCTGTTCGGCAGGCTGGCCGCCAGTGGCTGGCATACGTGCGCGATGGCCATGCGGATGATGTGCGACGGCTACCTGCTCGAATCGGCCAGCCTCGGATCGCCCGGCATCGAACGCCTCACTTGGCCGCATCCGGTTTTTCCGGGCGACACCTTGCGCATGCGCTCCACAGTGCTCGCTTCGCGTGCGCTCGACAGTCGACCGACGGTCGGGCTGGTGCGCTCCAACTCCGAAATGCTCAACCAGGACGATCAAATCGTTCTGACGATGGAAGGGGCCGGCTTCTTCGGGCGCCGCCACCAACGGCGTGAATTTGTTGTCTCGCACGGCCTCCGCGCAACGACGTGGCGAGGGTCACCAGGCGCGACAATGCCGGGCTCCTGCCGCACGGCCGAAGCCCGGCGCTGCGCTCGCGGCCCACGGCGAAGCGACGCGGAGCCTGCGACCCTCATGGCCATGAACCCGGCAGAAGCGATCGAACACGAGAGGCAGCCGAGCCGCGCCCCGACCGCCTTCGGCCGAACGCTGTCGATCGGCAGCCGGCTGCGCGACTACGAAATCAAGAGCCTGATCGCCGAGGGGTCGTCCAGCATCGTCTATCTCGCCTGGGATCACTCCCTGCAACGCAAGGTGACGGTCAAGGAGTACATGCCTGCCTCGATGGCCTCTCGCGTCGCCGGGTCGCAGGCCGTCGTCGTCGCGTCGGACCGGCAACTCGACACCTTCAAGGCCGGCCTGAAGAGCTTCGTCAACGAAGCCCGCCTGCTCGCCCGCTTCGATCATCCGTCGCTCGTCAAGGTCTATCGCTTCTGGGAGGAGAACGGTACCGCCTACATGGTCATGCCGTTCTACGAAGGCCCGACTCTCAAGACAGCTCTCGCCGAGCTCGGTCACGTGCCGAGCGAAAGCGAACTACGCGCCTGGTTGAAACCCATCCTCAACGCGGTGACGGTGCTGCACGACGGCGAGACCTGGCATCAAAACATCGGCCCCGACGCCATCATGCTGACGCCGATCGGCCCCGTACTGCTCGGCTTCGCGGCGGCCGAGCACGCCATCGCGGCGGCACGGCACACGCCCGCCGTGGCCCTCAAGCCGGGCTTCGCCGCGATCGAGCAATACGGCGGCATCGCCGAAACGACGCGCGGGCCGTGGACGGACCTGTATGCGCTGGCTGCGGTCGTCTATTCGGCGATCACTGGTGAAGAGCCGGCGCCCGCAGCCGACCGTCTGGCCGATGATCGGCTGGCGCCCCTCTCGAACATCGCTGCCGGTCTGTACAGCGAGCGCTTCCTGGCTGCGATCGATGCCGCCCTGGCCGTTCAACCCGAACGACGGCCGCGGGATCACCTTCAGTTCCGGGCCCTGATGGGCGATATCGAAACGTCCGAGCGGCTCGAGCTGGCGCCGCCGCTCGACCTGATGCAAGAGCCGTTCGCTGGTGCCGTCAAGGGCAATCGCGAAATCACGGTTCCCGATGGTCCGCTGGCGGCGACGATCAGCGCGGCAACCATTTCGCCCGCCGTCTCGAACTCGGCCAAGGCGAGGGTAGCGGCACGCAGTACCCCTGCGGAGAACGCGCAGTTGCGCCCCGCCGAGCGCGTCTTTCCCTCCTGGATGCGAGTCGGTCGAAGAACCGGCGCCATCGGCAAGCGTGCCGCCTATGGTCTTGTCGCGGTGACTTGCGTGCTGATCGGCGTCGCGGCGCTGACGCTGGACTACTACGGACGTCACGTGTCACACGCACCGAGCCTCGCAACGCCCACAGCGGCGACTACAGCGCCGGCCTCAGCTACCGCCGCGACCGAGATCGCTCGCATTTCGCCCGCGCCAGCGCCACCACCGGCCGCTCCTGTCGCATCGAGCCGGGCGCCAGTTGCGGCACCGGTGGTGGCGGTGATGACGACCCACGCAGCGGCGGTCGAAGCGGCTCCGGTACCGGCGACAATCGGGCGGCCCCTCCCGGCACTCGATCCGGCGACGCCGGCCGAGCGTCAGGCACGCTGCCTGGACATCCTGCAAAAGGCTTCGCTCGAGCCAATCAGCGCCGGCGAGACTGCGTATTTCAAGAGGGAATGCAAATGAAGCCCCGCACCCAGGCGCGCCGCTTCGGTTCGCTTGCCCTTTTTGTCGTTGCCGCCGCGCTCGCTGTCCTCGGTGGATGCTCTCGGTCGTCGACGCCACAGACCTTCGAGAAAGCGGCCGCCGAAGCGACCGACGATCTCGTCGCCCAGACCGGCAAGCTGCCGGCCTTTCTGACGAAGATCGAATCGACGCTGACCTCGCCCGACGCGAACGCACCGAAGCGCAGCATCGTCCTGGACCCGATGCTCGACATGATCACCGGCCAGCAAACCGAGACCACGAAACTGCTCGAGCGCCGCGTCACGCAGCGCATGGGCTTGAAGTCGCCGCAGTTCGAGTTCCTGCCGTTTGAGGCCGCCAATCTGACGCGAGCCCAGTACCTCATGACCGGAACGGTGTCGCGCGTGCCTTCGGACGGGCCGCGCCATGATGTGCGCATCAGCCTCGCTCTCATCGACATGAAGAGCACGCTCGTTGTCGCGCAGGCATCCGCGCTGTCGCTCGAGGAAAACCTCGACAGCACGCCGTCGGCCTATTACAAGGACAGCCCAGTTCTCATCAAGGACAAGGTCGTCGAGGGCTACGCGAAGACAACCTCGGCGGCGCCCGGCCAGCACGCTGACCCGTACTACATGGAGCGGATCGCGGCTTCGAGCGTGATCAGCGAGGCGACGACGCTCTACAACGCCGAGCGCTATCAGGACGCGCTCGGCCAGTACAAGACCGCACTGGCGACGCCGCAGGGCCAGCAGCTGCGAGCCGAAAGCGGCGTCTATCTTTCGAACATGAAACTGGGCCACGCTTCCGAGGCCGAGGAAGCGTTCGGTCGCATCGTCTCGCTCGGCATCGCCTACAACGAGCTCGGCGTGAAGTTCCTCTTCAACCCGGGCAGCACCGAATTCTGGTCGGATCCCAAGATCAGCGGCGCCTACGGAATGTGGTTGCGGCAGATCGCCCGCCAGGTGGTTGCCGCCGGCAGCTGCATGAAGGTGGTCGGCCACACCAGCAAGACCGGCCCAGCCGCCATCAACGTGGCGATCTCGCTGAAGCGAGCCGACTACATCCGCCAGCGCCTCGCCGCCGAGCAGCCGGTGCTCGCTGCCCGCACCCGGGCCGAAGGCATGGGCTTTCGTCAGAACATCGTCGGCAGCGGCACCGACAACGCCTTCGACGTGCTCGATCGGCGCGTCGAATTCAAGATCATTCCCTGCTCGTGACGGGCGTCCTGGCGTGCCCCTGGAGAAGCCGTTCCAGGCGCTGCTCGCGAATGCCGTAGAAGGTCTTCAGCTCGCCGACCTGCGCAAGAGCTCGCGCCGAGCCGCCTTCGACGCGTTGCTCGCGCCGCGTTGCCAGGATCATCTTGTTCTTGTTCGTGTGCTCCAGCGACACGAACTCGAATACCTTGGCTTCGTAGCCAGCGCTCTCGAGCAGCAGCGCGCGCAGGCTGTCGGTCACCATCTCCGCTTCCTGGCCTAGGTGGATGCCGTGCCGGAACAGGGCGCCGAGCGGCGCCGGGCTCGCCATCTGCGGGCGCAGCTCCTTGTGGCAGCAGGGTGAGCAGACAAGCACGCTGGCGCCGGCGCGCAGTCCGAGATCCAGGGCGTGGTCGGTGGCGATGTCGCAGGCGTGCAGCGCGATCATGACGTCGACCGCTTCCGGCTCGAAGCTGCGCAGGTCGCCTTGCACGAAACGAAGGCCGCCGCACTGCGCGCTTTCAGCGACGCGATTGCACAGGTCGACGAGGTCGGCGCGCAACTCGATGCCGGTCACCTGCGGCGCGATGCCGAAGCGGCGGCGCAGATGCTCGTGCACGGCGAAAGTCAGATAGCCCTTGCCGCTGCCGAAATCGACGATGCGCAGCGGCACCGTGGCAGCGCGCGGCGCCGCGTTGTCGAGGGCACCGTCGAGGACCTCGAGAAACTTGTCGATCTGCTTCCATTTGCGAGCCATCGACGGGATCAGGCGATGCCGCTCGTCGGTGATGCCGAGCCCGATGAGAAAAGGCAGGTGCAGCGGCAGCATGCGGCGCTTCGACAAGTCGTGCGACGACGGCGCGGGCGGCGCCGGCCGCGTCTCGGCGGCCGCAATTTGTCGAAGCGTGTGCCGACCGCCGCGACTGACCATGAGCTGGCAGCCGCCGTCGGATCGGTGCAATGTCGCGTGCGCATAGGACGGCACAGCAGCGGCGTCGAGAAGCGCGGCCATGGCAGCAACGCCGGACTCGAGGTCGTGGTTCTTCGTCACGTCGCGCGTCGCTTGGCTGTGCACGAACGACAGGGCCGGTGCGCCGCGCAACTCGATCAGGCGAATCCGGACGTTGGTCGGCGCGTCGCCGGCACCTCGGCGCTTCGAAAGGACGACCGAAACGAGCGAGCGGTCGGCGATGGCTCGTTGCACGGCGACAAGAAACGCATCGAGCGGGGCTCTTTTTGACACCGGCACCGGCACGGAAGAATCAATCGACGGAACCACCGGAACGCCAGGAAGCAGAAAGGGTTGGAATTGTCGGTGATCGCCTGGCAGCGCTCCCAGCCCTCTCGGTCGACAATCGCTCCATGTTCTTCGGTATCGCCGACTACACGTCCTTCGTCGTCGCGATCGTCGTTTTCCTGATGATCCCCGGTCCGGGCAACCTCGCGCTCATCACGTCGACGAGCAAGGGCGGTCTGCGGGGCGGCCTGGCGGCGACGCTCGGCCTCATCGTCGGCGATCAGGTGTTGATGTGGCTGGCGGTGGCCGGTGTCGCCGCCCTGCTGGCCGCCTATCCGCCGGCCTTTCGCGGTGTCCAGTGGCTGGGCGCCGGCTACCTCGCGTGGCTCGGTTTGCGCATGTTTCTGGCCAAGGCCGGCGACAAGCCGGTGCTGCACATCCGCACCGGGCAGTATTTCCGCCAGGCCTTCGCCATCACCCTGCTGAATCCGAAGGCGATCGTCTTCTACATGGCCTTCTTTCCGCTCTTCGTCGACCCGGCACGTCACGCCGGCTTTGCCACATTCGCGGTGATGGCGGCGACGATTGCGACGCTGACGTTCGCCTACGGCCTGATCGTGAGCGTGTTGACGCAGACCCTGGCCGATCGGCTCCGCGCCAACCCGAAGATCGGCCGCGCCCTGACCCGCATCGCCGGCACGTTCATGATCGGCTTCGGCGTCAAGCTCGCGTTGTCGCGCTGAGCGGCGCGTCCCGCAGGTTCAGGCGGCGAGGCGTTCGGATCGCGGTACGAGCAAGCCGTCGAGCGTCGCATCGAGACGAACCTCCTGCGTCAGTAGCGAGGCCATGCGCGGCGTACAGAGCTCGGCGACGCGGTCGAAGCCGAACCAGCCGAACGCGTCCATCTCGGGCAGAGTTCGGCTCGAGCCTCGCTCGACGAACGTGCTTTCGCAGCACAACTGCTGTGGATCGACACGCTCGAAGAGCATCGCGAACAAATGCAGGTCCTTCTTCGCGGTGTAGGCGAAGCGGCCAAGATCGATCAGCGCTTCGGCGCCGAGACTGAGGCCCGTTTCCTCGGCCGTCTCGCGCAGGGCCGCCTGGCGCGGCGATTCGTCGGTGTGGATGCCGCCCTTGGGCAGATCCCAGTGCCGCTGGCCCGTCACGTGGCAAAGCAGCAATTCACGCGTATCACTCAGGATGACGATGCCGCAACTGAGGCGGCGCAACCGCAAACACGATTCATTAGGCACAGGTCGATTGTCTCGCCGGGCGAAGAAGAACGGGCCTGCCGCCGATAAAGCCCGACCGCCGAGTCGCCAACTCCTTGGCGCCAAACGCAGGCGCTTCAGGCCGACCGTCGCGAAGCAGCGGGCGGCTACGATCCGAAGCATGAGCTCCGCCGGCTTAACCCTCTTCGCCACGGCCCTCGGCCATTGCGCGGTGGCCTGGAACGACGTTGGCCTGACTGGCGTGTGGCTGCCCGACGTCAGCGCCGCGCGCTTGCGGTCACGTCTGCTTCGTCGGCTGCCGACGCTGTCAGAGGAGGCGCCGCCGAGTACCGTCGCAGCAGCCATCGCGTCGATGCAGCGCCTGCTTGACGGAGAGAGGGTCGACCTTCTCGACATCGGCCTCGACGAGTCGCCGCTGAGCACCTTCGATCGCAGCGTCTACGCCGCCGCGCGCGCCATCGCACCCGGGCGTGTCATCACCTACGCGACGCTGGCGGCGCAAGTCGGCGGCGTTGCCTCGCCGCGTTCCATCGGCCAGGCGCTCGGGCGAAACCCGTTTCCCATCGTCGTGCCCTGTCATCGGATCGTTGCCGCGGGCGGCGAAATGGGGGGCTTCTCGGCACCCGGCGGCGCCGCGACGAAGCGGCGCCTTCTGACGATCGAGGACGCCCGCCTCGATCTCGACGGCGCCGCCGATCTCTTCGATTCGCGCGAAGACGCGGAGGGCGCGGCGCCGGCCTGAACGCCTCTCCGTTCAGATCGCCATCGGCGGCAATATCGAGGGCATCACGAGCTCCGCATTCGATTCGGTGATCGAGGTATCGGGCCGCTCGTAGGTGCCGATGAGGCAACCGCTGGCGAGGCCGTGCTCGCGGATCGCTTCGAGCACGGCTTCGCGGCCCGGCGTCTCGCCGAAGGCGACGCCGCCCTCCAGTGCGAACACCTGGAACGCGTAGCGATGAACGCCATGACCGGGCGGCGGGTCGGGCGGCAACCAGGCCGCCTGAAGGTATGAGTTCCGTCCGACCTTGAAGCCTTCGGCGTGATGCTCGGCGCTCGGCAAGGCGCCTTCGCCGAGGCCGCCGTCGCCCGCCGGAAGGTCGACGACGATCGCGTGCACAAGTGGCTGCGGCGTTGGCGCGTCCGCATCCTCGACGATGAGCAGGAGCGACGCCGCGGCCGCTGGCGCATCGCTCCACTGCAGCGGCGGTGACTCGCCGACGCCGTCCGCGGTGTAGCGGGCGGGAATGGGTGCGTGGTCCGCGAACGCCAGGCTGGTCACCTTGATCGCGGCCATGCCGCCGCGCAGGTCCACCGCCTGGAAGGCCGTCTTCTCGAGCCCTGCGCGCTGCTCACGCAGGGCATGACCGATGGCGTCGGGCAGTTTTTCAAGCATCTCGGCTCTCCTCGAATGTCATTTTCCGCCCTTGAACGGGCAGGCGTCATGCCCGAAAGCTCTTCGCCTCGATATATTGAATGAGAACCGTTGTACGGCTTCGCCGAGGATCGCACCAAGCAGGACGTGGTCGCGCTGAACGACGGCGTGATGCACCGCTCGATGCGCAGCTAGGTCGCCGACAATCACGTCACCACCGACGCGATCGAGACGGCGCCGCAGACGATCGGTACGCTCAACGCGGGCGGCGCCTTGCAGCTCAGCGGCGCCGGATTCCAGATCACCCAGGACAACGCAGGTATTCGGCGGCGGCGCCATCGCGATGTCAAGCCGCTTCGCGAACAATACCGATCTGCTGCGCGTTCCGGGCTATACCCGCTGGATGCGACGCTGGCTTGTCGCCAGCCGCGATACGACATCAGGCTCAACCTCTTCAACCTCACCGACAAGCACTACTTCGACACACTGATCCCGTCCGACGGCGGCCGCGCCGTGCCGGGCACCGGTATCACCGGCATGCTGTCGTTCACCTACGGGATCTGATGCGCAAACCTCGCCGGCCATGTTGAGAACGCGCTACCCGACGCGCAGCGAGGTGGCGCGACGCGGCCAGCGCATCGTGCTCGGCGCGCTCGAGCGGCATCCGCTCTTCATCCGCGCGGCTCTGCCGAACGCGCTGTACCCGCCGATGTCCAACCGCTACGGCGAAGGGATGACCTTCGGTCCGCACGTCGACGGCAGCATCCGCATCGATCCACTGAACGGCCGGAAGCTCCGCACCGACATCTCGGCGACGCTCTTTCTCAGCGACCCTACCGATTACGACGGCGGCGAGTTGCAGGTGCACGACCACTTCGGCCAACACGGCGTCAAGCTCGCGGGGGCGACCTCGTGCTCTACCCGGCGACGAGCCTGCACCAAGTCACGCCGATCACGCGCGGCGTGCGGCTGGCCTGCTTCTTCTGGGTTCAGAGCCTGGTGCGCGACGATACGCAGCACGGCCTGCTGTTCGACATGGACACCGCCATCCAGCGACTCAACCAGACCGGCGGCGACGAGAGCGCCGAGCAACTGCTCGTCGGCTGCTATCACAACCTGCTGCGTCAGTGGAGCGACACGTGAAGCCCGCAACGCGGCTGGCTTTCGTCCTCTGACTGCGCCGCACGCACGGCTGATTCGGGCTGTGGGGCGCCACATTCGGGCTGCTGGTCGGCTTAAGCGACATTGGCGCAACCATCGCGCGCATCGTCGCGATGGGCTGATCTTCGCGATCAGCGCGCTTCTCATCGGCGGGCCTGGCGCTGTCGCGGCTGTAGCCGCGCGGCGCGACCGCTCAAGCTTCAGACGTCGATGTTGGCGACGCGCAGCGCGTTGCTCTCGATGAAGGCACGACGCGGCTCGACCTCGTCGCCCATCAGCATCGTGAAGACGCGGTCGGCCTCGAGCGCATCGTCGAGTTGCACGCGCAAGAGGCGACGCACCGCCGGGTCCATCGTCGTTTCCCAAAGCTGCGACGGATTCATCTCGCCGAGGCCCTTGTAGCGCTGGCGCGCCACGGCGCTTTCGGCTTGCTGCAGCAGCCAAGCCATCGCTTCGCGAAAGTCGCCGACCTTCGCTTCCTTCTGCCGCTCGCCTTCGCCGCGCTTGACGATCGCGCCGGCGCCGACCAGCCCCTTGAACGTGCGACCGGCCGTGCTCAAGGCCTCGTAGTCGGCGCCGTGCACGAAGTCGGCGGTGATGACGCTGGACTTGACGTTGCCATGATGCATGCGGCCGATGCGCAGCACGTGCTTGTCGCTGCGGGCGTCGAACTCAGCCGCAACCTCCGCGTCGCGCAGCGCTCCGGCCAGTGCCAGCGCCGACGCTTCCGCGGCTTCGAGCGTGTCGAGGTCGATGGCCAAGCCGTTGGCGATCGCCCGCAAGGCATCGACGTCCATCCAGTTGGCGAGCCGGTCGACCACGTTCTTCGCCAGCACGTACTGGCGCGCCAGCGCTTCCAGCGTCTCGCCTTCGAGCACGGCGGCGCCGTTCGCCGCGGCGCTGCCGGTCTCGAGTCGCGCATCCTTGAGCGCGACGCGCATCAGATAGGCGTCGAGCTCGTGGCCGTCCTTCAGGTACTGCTCGTCCTTGCCGAACTTGACCTTGTAGAGCGGCGGCTGGGCAATGTAAATGTGGCCGCGCTCGACCAGCTCGGGCATCTGCCGGAACAGGAACGTCAAGAGCAGCGTGCGGATGTGCGCGCCGTCGACGTCGGCGTCGGTCATGATGATGATGCGGTGATAGCGGAGCTTGTCGACGTTGAAGTCGTCGCCGCCGGTGTTCTTGCCGATGCCCGTGCCGAGCGCCGTGATCAGCGTGAGAATCTCGTTGCTCGTCAGCAGCTTCTCGTAGCGCGCCTTCTCGACGTTGAGG